>JASHVN010000455.1 GCA_030044555.1 Xanthobacteraceae bacterium
TCGAGCATTTCCGGCGACAGGTCGTAGGCGACGATGTCGCGAACGAGCGGCGCCACATTGAAGGTGACGTGACCGCCGCCGCAGCCGAGATCAAGCACGCGGGCGTCGCGCCGATTCTGCATCAGCGCCACCAGCGCGTCGAGATCGGGGCTCTGCGAATGCACGGCACTGGTCAAATAGGCTTCCGCCCGCGACCCGAACTGGCCTCCGACCAACGCTTCATGGCTTCGGGCTTGGTGGCTTCTCTCCGACATCGCGTGACTCCGGCTTCCTGAGACATTGACCGGAACTGCATAGCATGAACGGTAAACCAGTTTTAGATGGCATATTAAACTGGTATAAATCCCACCATGATGACTTCATCGACTTCATTGACGCTGCCCGAACAGCGGCGCGAGCTTGGCGACTTCGTGAGATCGCTGCGCGAGAAGCTCAAGCCCGCGGACATTGGGCTGCCGGGCGGCGCGCGACGGCGGACGCCGGGCTTGCGGCGCGAGGAGGTGGCGCAGCTCTGCGGGCTCAGCGTCACCTGGTACACTTGGCTCGAGCAGGGCCGGCACATGTCGCTGTCGCCGGCGGCACTCGCCCGGCTCGCCAGCGCGTTACAGCTCGGCCGCGCCGAGCGCGCCTACCTCTTCGAACTCGCGGCGCGGCGCGATCCCGATCACGGCAACAGCGAGACCGACATCATCCCGCCGACCATGCTTGCCTGCGTCGATCTGATCGCCGCGCCCGCCTACGTCCTCGATCGCGCCTGGACGGCCCGCGGCTGGAATGCGAAAGCCAGACACCTCTTTGTCGGCTGGCTGGACGGATCGGAAGACAGGAATCTGCTGCGCTTTATTTTCCTTAAAGCCTCCGCGCGTTCACTGATCCGCGATTATGAGAACCGCGCGCGCCGCGTCGTCGCGGAGTTTCGCGCCGACGTCAGCGCTCACCTGAACGATCCGCCCATTCGTGATCTGATCGAGGGACTGAGCGAGCGCAGCGCGGCTTTCAGACGATACTGGCATGAGCGCATCGTGCTCGAGCGCGAAGGCGGCGAGCGCACGTTCAATCATCCCACCGACGGATTTCTCAGCTACGAGCAGGTGACCTATGCGCTGGCCGGCCGTGCCGACCTGAAACTGACGATGCTGATTCAGAGTGAGCCCAATGGCGGCTGAGGATTGGAGATCAAATTCTAGCCGGTCTGTTCTGTGCGCCGCTGTGCCACGCAATACAAATGCACGCGCAAATATTTTGCGAGCGATTGGCGGTCCCGACAGGACTCGAACCTGTGACCTTCGGTTTAGGAAACCGCTGCTCTATCCGGCTGAGCTACGGGACCGGGGGAGGCGCGTCGTTGCGCGTTCCGGGCCTCTATGTAGCGGAATCGACGCGCGATGCCCAGAGCGGCAAAGTGACGAAACTCCTGTGATCGGCGCGCGGCCGATTGCGTCCGCTGAACTTTTTCACTCAACGCTCCGTGAATTGCCCCCCTTGCGGGGTTAGTCCAGTCTGGCCGCGCTCGAAATGCGTCGCCTTCGGAAGTCAGATCGTTCAATCACACCGGGGAGTTTTATCGCATGTCGCTCATAGCCAAGTCTGTTTCAAAGACCGTTGCGGGTATCGTTGTGGCCGCCGCCCTCGCTGCGCCGGCCGGCGCGCAAGGCGTCATCGCGCAGAAGACCGTGTCGCTCGAACTAGGACAGGCCATCGCCAACGCGGCGATCGCGCAGTGCCGGACCATGGGATATAAAATCTCGGTGACCGTGCTGGATCGTGAGGGATTGCAGGTGGTCATGCTGCACGATGACGGCGCCGGACTGAACACGCGCGAAGGCAGCGACCGCAAAGCCTACACCGCTGTCGCCTTCGGGGCGCCGTCTGCGGCTTTCGTTGCGCGCATGAAGAACAATCCGGATTCGGCGGGCTCGATCCAGTACACCCGCGTGCTGGCGCTCGCCGGCGGCCTGCCCATCAAGGTCGGCAATGAAGTGATCGGCGCGGTCGGCGTCTCCGGCACGCCCGGCAAGGACGACGTCTGCGCGCAGGCCGGCATCGACAAGGTGGCGGATCAATTAAAGTAAGCGCGGCCGCTTTTTCGCGGCTGCCGCGGCACGCTTTCGGCGCGATGCGGGACCGTCCCCTGTTTACTCTTTCGTAAACGGCCGGTCACCGCACGCGATTCGTTCTCGCAGGAACATTGCCTGAACTTCTGGTGGGCTCCGGTGTGCGGTTTTGGCGTGAGCTATTCACATTCATTTCTCGGAACTGTGGTCTGCCGTTGCAGTCGACGGCGTCTTTTATGCGCCCGATCTTTTGGTCTACTCCGGCGGAACTTAATCCAGCGCAGTTCCATTCGCCTCTTATCGCGTCGCGATTGCGCGCCCAATGCCATAGCGCCGCACCCATCCGCGTGCGCGCCCGGCGTTTACAGCCGTTTAAGATTAATCGTTGCATTGTCGTTCCCATCAGTTTCGTGACGGTGGGGATCAGGATGAGTAGCGTAAGTTCCATCTCCTTTTTGAGGCGATCAAAGCCGGCCAATGCGCTGACAGCTCGGCGCGCGCCCGCAATCGCTCCTTAAGACAAACAATCCGTTTCGAGTAACGCGTATCATGCCGTCTCGGGCTGCGACGT
>JASHVN010000456.1 GCA_030044555.1 Xanthobacteraceae bacterium
CCATTGGCGCGCCGAGTGCAACTTATCGATTACGGGGAGACCGTACGACCTATGGGCAGACTATCCGACCACGATCGTGTGCGGCTTGGCGGGTCGATGGGAGAACAACCGTCGGCGCGCGCGAGCTTGTTTCCGGGCGATCGCTTAAACCATTGGCAGAGAAAGAGCGACGGCGGCTCATCGACGGCTCCGCAATAGCTTCGGTGAGCGCGTCGATTATTCGCGGTGGTAATTCCCGTTGCGTGCATGATCGGCTATTCTGCAGCGTAGCGATGAAACAAGGATGAAGAATGACCTGTCCTAACGTGCTCCTCGCGGACAATCGTGACATTTCACAGCACGCGTTTAATCGCGGAGTTGAGCTACGCCGCAAGATCGCGCATGCGGTCGAAAACCGCGGCACATACGTAACTGAGCATCGGCTGGATCCCTTGTTTTGCCTGCCCAGAGGAAATTGGGACGGAGCACAGAACGATTTCTCGTCCGCGTACGAATATATGCGCGACGGCGATTATGACGCGCTTAACCGCCTGCGCTTTCGCGTCCAATTCTTCTCCGGCTACGATCTCATGTGGTTGACCCCAGGAGCAGAATCACGGCGGTCCTCAATCGCGCCAATCCCGCCGAACCACGATCAGTGGATCAAGACACAGAGAGCCGAGCCTGACTCTTGGGTGGAGCTTTGGCTCAAGTTTACCAGGCCAATTCCAACCGCGCTGCGTTTTTCACCCCCGGTCATGTTGGGCGAAATCGGGTGGCGGGTTGATGGCGTCTGCGTCAATCACGATACCTACGCTTATCAGGAACGCATCAACATCCTTTATGAGTCCGGTATCATTGATTGGTTGCATCGGCTCGGGCGACCGCCGCGAATTCTTGAAATCGGCGGCGGCTACGGGGCCGTCGCATTCGCACTGAGGCGAATCTTTCCATCGGCGTCCTATATGATCTGCGACCTCCCGGAATCGCTGATTTTTTCCGGGCTCTATCTTACGCTGTGCGAGCAAGATCAGGTGCATCTGGTTGAGCCGGACGCGAGTATTTCTGCGGATCCGTCGCGTGGCGATGTCGCGCTGCTGCCAAATTACATGCTCCACCTGTTGCTTGATCGAGATCTCGCTTTCGATCTGGTCATCAACACGCTTTCAATGTCCGAAATGACGGAGCTCCAGGTCCATGCTTACGCCGAAGCGATTGGCCGCCTCATCGGCCGAACCGGTCTGTTCTTCGAACAAAATCAGGACAATACGAACCTGGGATTGCTCGACTGCAAGGACCACATTCGTCATCACCTTCCCTGGTCTTGCCGTCTTGAGCCGCAGCTGGCCGTCAATACGGAGGGCAGCACCGATTTGTGGGCCAATGTCGAGCCGCAGCTGAACCTCATTCAGCTCCACAATCCGGTACCGAAGCTCCTCGGCTCGATCGATAGCTACAACATTGTAGACTACGATGGATTTATATACGGCCTGCCCCAGGCCCTCGGCCCGATCGATCTCGCGCAGGTTGGTGCCGAAGATCTCAAGGGCGTGATACGCCACGATAGCAGGGAGAAAGTTGAAGCCGAGATCCGCGCGGGAAACCAACGCTGGGGTCTGCGGCGTTGAGGCCCCACTGCTTAGGAGCGTCTCGGTGGCGGTCAGAAGCCGCGTTGCCTATTTGCTGCTTTTCCCAGCGCCGCATCGATCTCGCTTCGCGTATCAAAGATGTAAGGAAGCGTAGAAAGATCATAGGTCGAGAGGTCGAGAGGCCCCAATGCTTGCGGCACGCCAATGAATTTATCTCTGAAATAGACGATGTTAAAAGTCCCTATCGTGTCAATGAGTAGGGGCGGGTCCTCGAGCATTCGCGCCATGTCGACCTTGCCGATGTCGGAGCTGCTTGATTTAGAAGGCTGGCTCTGGACAGTGCAGTCCAAAATTCGCTCCATAATGTCTCGCATGGGCATTTGCGTTCGATAACTTTCGAACGCCTTGTCAGCGCTCCCTTTCCAATCCGAGTTTAGGAGCGCGAGTGCATATTTGGTATAATCGGATGACTCCGGACATATACCGGCGAGTTCGCCTTGTCGCGTGGCCACCGGGACATGCTCCGCCGCCACTCCACGTTTGGCCATCAGCAAACGACCGAGGCGGGTGGGCGACGGGATCGGCCATTGCGCGGACTGCTTGAAACTCAGCCCGATCTTGCTTTTTCCTATCAATTCACCAACCTGCTCGGGGGATAGGAAATTCTCCGGCCATAAGACGTTTGCGTGCTTTCGCAGCCGTTCGACAACGGCCTCGCGATGCGGCGTCCTGAGGCCGAAGAAGGAAAAATCGTGCTCCGGGCGCTCGTTGAGATAACGCGGTATCAAGAACTCCGAGAAGCCCAACTCCATATAAGCTGAGGGGCAGAACTGTGAATAGAACGGCAATGTACTTTCGATCATTGTCCAGATGAACGAGGCGCGTTTCGCCACCTCGTGGAAAGAGTCAAATCTGACTTTCCATTCCGGCTCTTCCCGGAAGTTGAAGGCGTAACCATCGGGAATTTCGGTGGCAACAATTCCGAAAATAATTCCTGAACTGGCAATTGCCTCTCCCATGCCTGGCCTGAAGCGTTCCCAGAAGATATTAACAGCGCCGGTCTCCACAAGGTTGTCTGAAAAAGTGACTCTGTGGCCAAGTTCACTGAGCCCGGCGTCGAACCAGTCCGCCATGTCGGTGAGGGTCGACCTGCCGATCCTGTTATGATTTGCCGTGCAAAAATGAAACCAGGCCATTCACATGCCCGCCACCAGCCAAAGGCGGCGTAAAGATAGACTAAAATTAGTAAAGTTGGAAACGGAAAAGCCGGAAGATGTTTCCATTCCACGGCTTTGTAATATCCCAGCGCACGTGTTGGATGCAGCCCTTATGGCCGCGGAGCGGGAACGTGTACCATGTATCGTTCCGATACGGCGCCTTCATTCGCTCGCTGTCCGCCAGTACCCAATCGCCTTCATCGCCTCGGACAAACAACATCCATTCGCCGGGCAGACGGGCCGCGCTCTCCGGGCCATAAGGCCCGACCCAGAAGCGATACGAACTGAATGATGCGCACCGACTCAATTCCATTTCGACCAGCACAGGACTTGCGGTGACGCCTTCGTTGAAGCTGTCGCCCGCTGGAGCTGCGATTTGACTGACGACCTTGCGGCCGTTCGTATCTTCATAAGAGATATTCCATCGCATTGGAGTGGTCGTCTGCAGCGCGAAGAGCCGCCATATGCCGCCTGAAAGTATCTGGACCAGCGACAAGGCGGCGATCACGAGCATCATCGGGCCAAGCACCCGATAGCGGCCACGATTGTCGGCGCGCGCTTTAGATACCATTGGTGGATATCTTAGCTTGAGTGGTGCGTACGCGGCGAAATAGATACGCCACGAAGGCCAGCGCCAGGATCGTCAGACCAGCCAGCGCGCAGATTGCGCCAATGAGAAAT
>JASHVN010000457.1 GCA_030044555.1 Xanthobacteraceae bacterium
ACGTACGGATAGCCCTTCAGGCCGGCGGTCGAGGCGATGAAGATGATGCGCCCCCATTTTTGCTCACGCATGGCCGGGAGCGCCGGCTGCACCGAGAAGAACGCGCCGGTGAGATTGACGCCGAGCGTTTTGCTCCAAAGCTCGGAAGAAATTTTCTCGGCGGGTGCGCTCTCGGCGATGCCGGCATTGGCCACCACGATGGCAAAATTCCCGCGCGCTTTTTGTGCGGTCCGGTAAAGTTTGGCGATCGAGGTCTCATCGGTGACGTCGGCGGCTTGCGCATGAATGTTGGGGTGGCGTTCGGCGGTGAATTCGAGATCGTCCTTGCGGCGCCCGCAGATCGTGACCTGCGCTCCGGCGTGCGCCAATGCAAAAGCCACAGCGGCGCCGATGCCGCTGCCGCCGCCGGTCACGAGTGCATGCTTGCCGTCGAGAATTGTCATTGTCATACCGCCGTGGGTTGGGGCTCTCCGCCGCTAGCGGTGGAGAGCCGATAGAGTTGATCGCGGCCAGCATAATAAGGTTTTGGCCAGGTTTCTCCGCGATCCCCAAGTTTTGCAGCGGCGTGGAGCGTCCAGTACGGGTCGGCGAGGTGCGGCCGGGCGAGGCAGACGAGATCGGCGCGGCCGGCCATCAGGATCGAATTGACGTGATCGGGCTCGTAGATGTTGCCGACCGCCATGGTCGCCATGCCGGTCTCGTTGCGGATGCGGTCGGAGAACGGCGTCTGGAACATGCGGCCGTAGATCGGCCGCGCCCGGATCGACGTCTGTCCGGCCGAGACGTCGCAGATGTCGACGCCGGCTTCCTGCAGCAGCTGCGCGATCGCGACGGCGTCGCGCGGTTCGATGCCCTCGGCGCCGACCCAATCATTGGCGGAAATGCGCACTGAGATCGGCTTCTCCGCCGGCCAGACCGCGCGTACGGCGTGAAAAATCGCAAGCGGATAGCGCATGCGATTGTCCAGCGCGCCGCCATATTCGTCGGTGCGCCGATTGGTCAGCGGCGTGATGAAGGACGAGAGCAGATAGCCGTGCGCGCAATGGATTTCGAGCATGTCGAAGCCGCAGCGCGCGGCCATTGCGGCGGCGGCGACGAATTGATCGCGCACCAAATCCATGTCGGTGCGCGTCATCGCGCGCGCCGTCTGGTTGGGTTCCGACCACGCCGTGGCCGAGGCCGACATCAAAGGCCAGTTGCCGGAGGGAAGCGGCGCGTCCATGTCCTCCCAGCCGAGCTGGGTCGAGCCCTTGGCGCCGGAATGGCCGAGCTGGCAGCAGATTTTTGCCTCCGTCTCGGCATGGACGAAATCGACGATGCGCGTCCATGCCGCCTCGTGCGCCGGCGCGTACATGCCGGCGCAGCCCGGCGTGATGCGGCCCTGCGGGCTCACGCACGTCATCTCGGTGCAGACGAGACCGGCGCCGCCCTTGGCGCGTTCGCCGTAATGGACGAGATGCCAATCGGTAGGGCAGCCGTCGACGGCCTTGTATTGCGCCATCGGCGACACCACGACGCGGTTTTTCAGCGCCATGCCGCGCAGCCGGAACGGCGCGAACATCGGCCGCCGCAGATGATTGTCTCCGGCGCCGGCGAGGCGCTGGAACCAGGCCTCGGCGCCTTCGAGCCAGCTCCTGTCGCGCAGGCGCAGATTCTCGTGGCTGATGCGCTGCGAGCGCGTCAGCAGCGAATAATTGAACTGCACCGGATCAAGATGCAGATAGCGTTCGACATCCTCGAACCATTCCATGGAATTGCGCGCCGCCGATTGCAGGCGCAGCACTTCGGTGCGGCGCGCCTCCTCGTATTTGGCGAACGCCGCCGGCATGCTCGGCTCGCCATGGAGAAAATTCGCCATGGCGACAGCGCTCTCCATGGCGAGCTTGGTGCCCGAGCCGATGGAAAAGTGCGCCGTGGCGGCGGCATCGCCCATCAGCACGATATTGTCGTGCGACCATGTCTCGCACAGCACGCGCGGGAAATTCAGCCAAGCCGAGCCGCGAATATGGCTCGCATTCGACATCAGCGGATGGCCGCCGAGATATTTGGCAAAGATGCGCTCGCAGGTGCGGCAGGTCTCCGCCTGGCTCATGGCGCCGAAGCCGAATTTCGCGAAGGCCTCCGGTGCGCATTCGACGATGAAGGTCGCGGTGTCGGCATCGAACTGATAGGCGTGCGCCCAGATCCAGCCGTACGCGGTCTGTTCGAAAATGAAGGTGAAGGCGTCGTCGAATTTTTGCCGCGTGCCGAGCCAGACGAATTTGTTCTTGCGCAGATCGATGGCCGGCTTGAACGTTTCGGCGAATTCCTTGCGCGTTTTCGAATTCAGCCCGTCCGCCGCAATGACGAGATCATGCGTCTTGGCAAGCGCGGCGGCGCTGTCGATCTCGGTCTGAAAATGCAAATTCACGCCAAGCTGCCGGGCGCGCTCCTGCAGCAGGATGAGCAGCTGCTTGCGGGCGATGCCGGAGAACCCGTGGCCGCCGGATACGATACGCTCGCCGCGATAATAAACCGCGATGTCGTCCCAGTAGGCAAAATGGCTGCGGATCGCCTGCGCGCTCGCCGGATCGTTGGCGGCGATGTTGTCGAAGGTCTCGTCGGAGAACACGACGCCCCAGCCGAACGTGTCGTCGGGCCGGTTGCGCTCGAACACGGTGATGTCGTGCGCGCTATCGCGCAGCTTCATGCTGATTGCGAAATAAAGCCCGGCCGGGCCGCCGCCGAGGCACGCGATCTTCATCCGCTGCCTTCCTGGTTGAGAACGACGCGCCAGGATGGCACAGCGGCCATTTATTTCAAGCTTAAATATTCAAGCTTGAAGATTATCCTCAAGGCGGGTCATTGGGGCTGTCGGGAGACTGGAGCCCGGGGCTTTCGCAAGATCACGCGCTGTGTCATTCGGTCCCGTATTGCCTATAGTTTTTGCGATTCTCGCGAGCGGGATAAGGACATGAATGGGACTCCAAGCGTTGCTTCGGTGATCGCCGCGGACCTGGCAGGCTATGGCGCACGGCGCTGCTTCGGCCTGCTCGGCACCGCCAATTTCCGGGTCTCGCATGCGCTGGTGCAGGCCGGCGTCGAGCTCGTCTCCGCGCGCCATGAAGGCAATGCCGCCAGCATGGCCGATGCCTATGCCAAGGCGACCGGCGAACTGACGCTGGTGAGCGTGCATTCCGGCCCGGGCCTCACCAACGCGCTCACCGGCATCGGCGAGGCGGCGAAGAGCCGCACACCGCTCCTCGTGCTTGCCGGCGACGTGCCCAACGGGGCGGTGAAGAACAATTTTCATATCGAGCAGGCCGAGATGGTGCGCGCGGTGGGCGCGGTGTCGGAACGGCTGCACTCGGTCAATTCGGCGCGCGAAGACACGCTGCGCGCGGTCACGCGCGCGTTGCGCGACCGGCAGACCGTCGTGCTGTCAATGCCGCTCGACGTGCAGCACGCGCCGCTGCCGACCAACCAGCCGCCGCTCGCATTGCCGGCGGCGCCCGGCCGCCTGCATCCCGATCCGCTTGCTGTCGGGCGCGTTGCGCATGCGCTGCTTGGCGCCCAGAGCCCGCTCATTCTCGGCGGCCGCGGCGCGGTGATCGCCGATGCCGAGGCGGCTTTGGCGGCGCTCGCCGAGCGTACCGGCGCGCTGTTGGCTACCTCGGTCTGCGGCCATGGCCTGTTTGCCGGCAGTCCGTGGTCGGTCGGGATCAGCGGCGGGTTCTCCTCGCCGGTCGCCGACGAATTGATTTCGCAAAGCGATGTCATTGTGGCTTTTGGCGCCGGCCTCACCCAGTGGACGACCAAAAAGGGCAAGCTGATCGCGCCGGACGCGGTCGTTGCGCAGGTCGATGTCGATGGGGCCAAGCTCGGTTATCAGATGCCGGTGCAGATTGCCGTGCACGGCGACGCCAAGGCGACCGCGGAGGCGTTGCTGGCCGAACTGGAGCGCCTCGGCGCCACCAAGTCGAAACCGGGACGCCGCATTCATGCGGTGCGCGAACGCATGCGCGCCGGCGACAATCATCATTATCCGTGGCCGGACGAATCGAGCAAAGCGTTCATCGATCCGCGCACGCTGAGCAAGGCGGTCGACGCCATTCTGCCGATGGACCGCGTGGTGGCGTCGGATTCCGGCCATTTCTGCGGCTGGGTGCCGCGCTATTTGCGCGTGCCCAATGCGCGCGCGTCGTGCCTGAGCCACTCGTTCCAGTCGGTCGGTCTCGGCCTGCCTTCGGCGATCGGGCTCGCCATCGCCAATCCCGGCAAGCTCGCGGTGCTCGGCGCCGGCGACGGCGGCTTTCTGATGTCGATCGCCGATCTGGAAACCGCCATCCGGCTCGGCTTGCGGCTGTGCATCCTGGTCTATAACGATGCGTCCTACGCGGCCGAAGTGCATTATTTCCGCCGCCAGGGCTTTTCCGTCGACATCGTGCAATTTCCCGACACCGATTTTGCCGCGATCGCGCGCGGCTATGGGGCGCGCGGCATCACGGTGCGGGCGCTCGCCGATCTGGAGCCGCTGAAGACCTGGGTGGCCCAAGGCGCGCCCGGCGTGTTCGTGATCGACGGCAAGATCAATCCCGATCTCGAGGCTGACTGGCACGCCGAGCATTTTCCGAACTAGACGCGTTTCGGCTCCTGGCACTTCGCCGGCAATCTGCATGTCCGCTGTCTTGGCGGTTATCGGGGGGGCGACATAGAGCTGGCATCAAAACGGCCCTCCCCGGGACATCAAACCTCAATCGATAATAATTTATCCGGCTACTCTTCGTGCGTGTATATAATGGCTGGTCGATGACGCCGACCCGCGTTTCCGTGGGTGGCAGTAGGCAACTGGTTTATTGGGAGTGGATTGATGGCTAAAGGTACCGTGAAGTGGTTCAATTCGCAAAAGGGCTACGGATTCATTCAGCCGCAGGCTGGCGGCAAGGATGTTTTCGTCCACATTTCGGCGGTCGAGAGAGCCGGCCTCAGCGGTCTCAATGACGGACAGGTCGTCGAATACGAAGAGGTCGCGAACAAGGGCAAGACATCAGCCGAGAATCTCAAGGTTCAGCGCTGATTTTCGCCGGGCAGCCGCCAACCAAGCACCGTGGCCTCGATGCATTTGTCAGTCTCGAGGCTTTGCCAGGCGCCATTCTGCCATAGGCAGAGGAATGGAATCACATAGGTGCCGACGTGATCCTCACAAAGAAGCTCAAGCGGCTGGCCCGTCGGCGGGGTTCCGTCGTGACAAAAAGCGTCGATGCGCTCTTGCCGTGATGCCATCTGTCGCCTCTGCTCAAATGCGGGCCGCTTAAGTCTCCAGCATATCACGGCTCGTTAACCGCTGATCTCCATTCTGCTCCCGGAGTGATTCGGGAGTGAAGCGTGAGCGCAGACATACTAAGGCTCAGCGATTATAACATGGACGATGGCGTTGATGGCGAGATCGACCTGGCTACCGCTGTCGATGTCGCTATCCGGGACTTGCGTGAAATTCTGATGTGCTGGGGTTCTGAGATAGCACGGCAGCGTGCGGAGGAGTGCGAGTCGACGCTGCAGCGCGCCTATTATGGATTTGTCAATTGCCAGAAAGCATCTCAATAGCATTCGAGTGGGAAAGAGCATCCGCTCCACATCGTGGCGATGGGAAATTTACGCAGTCGGGAAAGAGCAATCCAATGCCACAATCTGAAGTTCTGAAAAGTGTCCGAAGCTACCGCGTAGACAAGATGGCATTTGCAGAACTCCAGACCAAGCGGTAAGCGAGATTGAGCTTGCCAACAGAAAGCGTACCCACCAGAACGAGGATGAAATGGCAAAGGGACAGTTGAGAAGCAATCGCGAGAAGAAGAAGCCGAAAGCTGACAAAAACAAGAAAAAAAGCACGCAGGCAGTCTCGCCGTTCGTGCCGAGCCCTCCCACTGGCAAGGGTTCTCACGGCAAAAAACCCTCCTAGCAGTATCGCTTTAGTCGGATTGTCGCTCGGAATCGCCGCGCTGAAAAGCGTGCCGGTGACAGCTCGGGCCGGAGTTGTCGTGCCGATTACGCATGCGCCATCGTCCCTATAGAAAGGCTACAAATGGCCGTGCGATAGTGCTTGGTTGAACAATCGCCAGGCGCGTTCGGAGGGCGTTCACTCTGAAGCGGGCACCGCGAGCAGCGTGCTGGCAAAGTCAACGGTGTCATAGACGGTGACGTGAAGGATCGGATATTCCTTCTTGATCGCAAGTCCTGCCGATGTAGCGGATTCTGCCGTCTGGTATGAGCCTTTGGTTTGCCGATCTACTTGGAGCAGATAGCGGCCCGACTCCGGCCGCTTGCGCTGCGAGAAATGTTCTTCAGGTTCGGCTTCGGCTTTTTCCGGCATTTTCATTTGGCGCGGGGCCATTCGAGTCTCCTTATTCGAGTACATTCTCCAAGGATTCACTTGGCGGAGAGAGTACGAGGTCGGCTTGGCCTCGTGGCTAATCCACAGATGGCAGGTTTCTTGCCAATCGGCGCAGAGCCCGTCGGCTACAATCGCTCCGCGGTCAAAAGCGGGGCCCGCGTGGCGGGCTAACTCTACCAGCGGCCCCTGGGATCACTCGGGGCTTCATTGGCAGCAATCCCTCGCGTTGCAGCTTTTTGCGGGCGAGCTTGCGGGCGCGGCGGATCGCTTCCGCCCTCTCCCGCACTCTGCGCTCGGAGGGTTTCTCGTAATGGCTGCGGAGCTTCATCTCGCGAAAGACGCCCTCACGCTGCATCTTCTTCTTCAGCACCTTGAGAGCTTGATCTACATTGTTGTCGCGGACGAGAACTTGCACGTGGTGTTCCTCTTCGCTCGAGAGAGTGATCGGCCCAGTGGCCGATGCCGCCTGGGCATCGGCGCAAGCGTATCTGGGCGTGAATCGGTCAGTTTACGTTCGTCAGCCAGGGTACTCACTCAATAGCAGCCCTAGCGCCATTTTTCCGGCGCGGTTGGCTTCCGTCATGGTCTCGAAGAAAGCCTTGGACTGCTCAATCGGGCTGGTTCTGCCAGCGCGGTAAATCTCCCAGCGCCATGGTTTCGGCGGCGGCGCCCGGTTTTTTACAACGACGGAAAAATCGGCATAATCGATCATGGGGCACGGACGTTATCACACGATGCTGCAGAAGTGGTCGGAAATGTAAGTTATTTCGAAATAAAAGCCCGTGTTAATATTTCTAGCCCCGCCATCTTGGGCAAAGTCGC
>JASHVN010000458.1 GCA_030044555.1 Xanthobacteraceae bacterium
CAAGGCAATCTCGATCAAAACTTGCGGCTGGTCGAAGCGCTGCGTCAGATCGGCGACGCCAAAGGTGCAACGCCGGCGCAGCTTGCCGTATCGTGGGTGCGCTCGCGCGGGCCGGACATCGTGCCGCTGATCGGCGCGCGGCGGCGCCAACAATTGAGCGAGTCGCTTCGCGCGTTGCCATTATCGCTCGATGCGGCAGACCTCGCACGGATCGAAGCGGCAGTATCGCCGGGCCTCACTGCCGGCGCCCGCTACGATCCGGCGCAGATGGCGCATCTCGACAGCGAAGCGCATTCTTGAAGCGAAGCCGGAGGAGGTCATGGATACGCGCGTAGAAAGGATCGGCGTCGTCCGCGGAACCTCCGGCGCTCAAGTCCAAGAGGTGTTTCGCTCGCTCGCCGAGCGGTGGCGAGGTTCGGTTCGCCTGGCGGGCCTCGTCGCCGAGGATCATGGCCTCGCCGACCGCGCGTGCAGCGCCGGTTTCCTCCGCAATGTCGCCGGCGGCGAACGGTTCTCGATTTTTCACGATCTCGGACCGGGCTCGACAATATGTCATCTCGATGGAGCGGGGGCACTGACGGCGGCGCAATCCGTCGAACATAATATTGCGGCCGGATGCGACCTGGTGCTGCTGAACAAGTTCGGCAAACTTGAAGCGGACGGCGGCGGACTGTTCACCGCCTTCCGCGCGGCGCTGGACGCAGGCATTCCGCTGTTGACCTCGCTCTCTCCCGCCTCCGAAGCGGCTTGGACGCGACTGACCGGCCGCTCATTCTGCGTCTTGCCCGCCGATATTGATGAAATCGGCGCCTGGTGGCGGACGGTGAGAACGGCCGCGACGCTGGCGGATGCGCCGTCGGCTTCCTTGTAGCTGACGACCCATCAGTCGATCGGAGGCTTGATGCCGGTCTCGCGCGCGTGCAGGTCCAGCCATCGGCCCTCGACGTCGCGGCTCATCATGTAGACCTTGCGGCTCTCCGGATCGCCGTAGCGCGTGCAAAGCTCCGCCAGCGACGGAATCGGCCGGTAGCTGTCCTGATAAAGGCGTTCGCGGGCGGCGAAAATCTCCTCGCACGAGGATTTCTCAAGCGCGTCGATATTGCCTTCGTGGACGTCGAGTTTCAGGATCAGCCGTCGCGGCCTGTCGGCGACCTCCATCATCAGCGGGATCCACTCGCGCTCGGAGCGCCAGTCGACAAACTTTCCCTGCCGAAGCCGGCCGATCCGCTCCGGCAAGGCGTCGCGGATCTCTTCGGTGATGCGCTCGTTCTCGTAGCGCGGAGCAAGCCCGGCATAAAAGAACAGCGTCACGTAGCGATTGCGGACTTCGCCCGGAATGCCGTCGAGAATGTCCAGCAGGCGATCGAAATGCGGCAGCGTGTTCTGCGTCAGAAAAAGCCGCTCATGGCGAACCATGCCGCGCTCGCCGCCGAGCCGCAGGATTGCGGTCTGGTAGGCAAAGTCCCCGCGCCGCCCATTCCATCGATCGTGAGTTTCATCGCAGCCTGCGAGCGAGGTGTGGAAGCCGATAATGCCGGCCGATTGCCGCTCTTCCAGCCAGGCGGTCAACGCCTCGCCGCGGCGAATGCGCAAGCCCCCGAGATTGAGAATCTGAAACTTGCCGCCGCGCCGGGCGCGCAATCTGGCGACGCCGCGAAGAGTTTCGAGGTCATAATCGAACGACGGCCCGACAAAGACCCCGATCTCCAGATCGTCCCGGTGATCGGCAAGCTTCCAGTCGTAGAAGCGGTGAACGAGCTGCTCGAACCGCGCAAACGGCAGCGCGCTGCCTTTGCGCGTTTCCGAGATCAGACAATAGCGGCAGATATGAGCACACGGCGCATGGCGGAGCGTGAGCCGCAATCCTTTCCCTACGATCTGCCTCGGCATCAGCGCTTTCCTTAGAGCACATTCCGCTAAAGTGGAATCAAAGCCGGAAAATGCCGTCGATCCCGTTCATCCGACGGCGCCGATCACCCTCGCCGCATGCCCTCGCCTGCCGATCACAGCGTCACCTTCATTTGCCGCCATTTGCCGCGCTCTTCTTGCACCCACGCTTCACGTTATATACACGGATATATGGCGAGCAGGCGAGTGTGTCACGACTTGGCGCGGCGCGTCTCTTCGCCGCCGTTCCGGGCAATACGATTAACTGGATGAACAGCTATGAGGATTTCGCGTTTCATATTTGGCGCCGTTTGTTTGCTCGTGTGCGGCGTCGTTGCCGGCCGCGCCGACGCGGACCAGGTCAACGTCGCCGTGGCGGCGAACTTTACCGCCCCGGCGAAAGAGATCGCCGCCGCCTTCAGGCAGAAAACCGGACACGAAGCCGTGCTGAGCTTCGGCTCATCCGGACAATTCTACACGCAGATCAATCAGGATGCGCCGTTTGGGGTATTCTTGTCCGCCGATCAGGAACGGCCGAAGAAGCTCGCCGACAAAGGATTGGCCGAGCCGGCGAGCCGTTTCACCTATGCGATCGGCAAGCTCGTGTTGTGGAGCAAGCAATCCGGATACGTGAAGGGCGAAGCGACCCTGCAGAGCGCCGCCTTCGCCAAACTGTCGATCTGCAATCCGGCGGCGGCGCCCTATGGCGAGGCGGCCGTCGAAACGATGAAGTCGCTCAAGCTTTACGATGCGCTGAAGCCGAAATTCGTCGAGGGCGCCGACATCATGCAGGCCTTCCAGTTCGTCGATACCGGCAACGCCGAAGTCGGCTTTGTCGCGCTGTCGCAGCTCACCGGCAACGTTGGCGGCTCGCGCTGGATCGTGCCGCAGACGCTCTACAAGCCGATCCGCCAGGACGCGGTCCTTTTGAAAAAGGGCGCGGACAACAAGGCCGCCACCGCCTTCCTGGAATTTTTGAAAGGTCCGCAGGCGCGCGCTATTATCGAGAAATACGGCTACGCCCTCGATAACGGCAGCTAAAGATAGTGACCGAAAGCCTTTCGCCGGATGTATGGATTGCCGTCCGGCTGACGATCGATCTCGCGGCGATCACCACGATCGTCGTGCTCGCGATCGGCACCCCGATCGCATGGTGGCTTTCCCGCACGCGCGCTTGGTGGAAGGAGGTCATTGCCACGATCGTGGCCATGCCGCTCGTGCTGCCGCCGACCGTACTGGGCTTCTATCTGCTCGTTTTGCTCGGACCGGACGGGCCGGGGGGAACGATCGCCGGCCTCTGGGGCGGCCGGACGCTGGCGTTTTCATTTACCGGACTCGTGATCGGCTCGGTGGTTTATTCGCTGCCGTTCGTCGTGCAGCCGATCCGTAACGCCTTCGAGGCGATGGGCGAACGGCCGCTGGAGGTCGCAGCGACGCTGCGGGCGTCGCCATGGCGGGCGTTTTGGACCGTCGCGGTTCCATTGGCGCGCCCCGGCTTTCTCACCGCCGCCGTCCTCGGCTTTGCCCACACCGTGGGCGAGTTCGGCGTGGTGCTGATGATCGGCGGCAATATTCCGGGCGCCACCAAGGTGTTGTCGGTTGCGATCTACGATTACGTCGAGACATCGCAATGGCGCGAGGCCAGCATCCTCTCCGGCGGAATGGCTGCGTTCGCATTCGTCGTCATCCTCTCCATGATTCTGATGCAGAAGCGCGCAGCGCGCGTCGGCAAATGAAGGGAGCCGGCTTTATCGCTGCCAAGTTCGAGGGGCAGCTTGGAAGCTTCACGCTCGATGCCGAATTCACCGTGCCCGCGTCGGGCGTCACCGGGCTGTTTGGACCGTCGGGAAGCGGCAAGACGACCGTGTTGCGCTGCATCGCCGGGCTGCATCGCGTACCCAATGGCTTGTGCGCGGTCGATGGTGAAATCTGGCAGGACGAGTCTTCGTTCCGCCCAGCGCACCGGCGCGGCGTCGGCTACGTCTTCCAGGAAGCGAGCCTGTTTCCGCATTTGTCGGTCACCCGCAATCTTCTTTATGCGACCTGCGGGCGCCGTCCCGCAGCGCCCGCGGACGCCATAGGTTTCGACGAGGCGGTGGCCCTCCTTGGACTGTCGGCGCTCCTCGACCGAGCGCCCGACCGCTTGTCGGGCGGCGAGCGCCAGCGCGTCGCCATCGGGCGGGCGCTCTTGTCGCAGCCGAAGCTCCTCTTGATGGACGAGCCGCTCTCGGCGCTCGACGCGGAGACCAAGAGCGAAATCCTGCCGTTTCTGGAGCGGCTGCGCGACTCGCTGTCTTTGCCGATCATCTATGTCAGCCACGACATGCGGGAAATCGAGCGGGTGGCGAAACACCTCGTCCTGATGCAATCGGGCCGCGTTCGGTCGGCGGGATTGCTCAATGAACTGCAGAGCGACCCGGCGCTTCCGCTTGCCGCCGGACAAGACGCCGCCGTGACGCTCGATTGCGTCGTCAGCGACTACGACGCGGCATACGGGCTTGCGACATTAGCGGTCGATTGCGGCCAGTTTTTCGTACCGATGCCGAAGGCGGCGATCGGCAGCCGTCAGCGCCTGACGATCGCTGCGCGCGACGTCAGCCTGGCGCGCGAGCGCCCCGAGGGCACAACGATCCTCAACATTCTGCCCTGCCGGATTGTTTCGGCGACCCCGGCTGGGGCGAACGAAATGGTGGCGAACGAAATGGTCGTCGTGCTCAGACTGGGAGCGGACGGCACCGGCGCCCGTCTGCTCGCCCATGTGACGCGGCGGTCGTGGGATCAAGTCTTCCGGGATCAGACCAAGCTGGCCGAAGGAATGCCGGTTTACGGCTTGGTCAAAAGCGTCGCACTCCTGCCGACGCCGAGCGCACCGTCCACGGCGCGACCTTGATCGGCAACGCTTTGATCGGAAACCGGTCCAAGACTTTGATCCAATTCAATTGAATCGGGTCAAAGTCTGGATTTTCCTTTGCGCATGATCCCTCGGGTCAAGCCCGAGGGCTTGCTTATCCGAAAACCTGTTTCCACCCTCAGATCAAGTCCGAGGGCAGGCTTTTTGGGATCATGCTCTAAGAGATGAGCAGCGTCAGGCAGCCGCAGAGGGCGGCGCTCATCAGCAGCATCGACCATTCCAAGGGCGTCAGCCAGAGCAGTCTACCTTCGCCGGCCATGATAGCACTCTCGACTTTGCGGTTGTTGCGCAACCTAAAACGGTTTTGTCGCGCAATCTTTCTGTCCAACACTATAAGGGAAAAACCTGTCAAAAACTGTAGCGCGCGGGCCACACTCGTTCTTAATCTCGCGACCAGCAGGGGGCACTGCGCTCCCCCTCACTCACCGTGGTGCCGTCCGGATGGATCAGCAGGGCGCTCGATCGCTGTATTCGGCAAGCCGCTCGTCAGTGCTTTGAATTGCGGCGCGTTCTTCCGCTTCCGCCGCGGTGCGGTAATATTGCGCTATCCTGAGATAGCGGTTTCGTATGCCGGGGTCGGCGGCAAAACGCGCCAACTCCAGAAACTCGACGGCACGCCCCCAATATTCCCGCGCCGCTGTCCAGCGGCGTAGTTCCCCTCGTGCGCCCAGTTTCGCTTGCGGCCGGCTGTCGGGCAGCATGGTGGCCTCGCAAAACTAAAACGTCGTTTGCAAAACCAATCCGTGATTCGGGCTGCATCGCGGCACAACCGGCATTATCAACATCAATTGCGCGTGGCGTCGTGGTAGTATCTCAGTTTTAGATGGTAGTGCCTCTGCTTGAATAAGGCGGTACAGCGCATTACGCGCCGACACCTTTTCCCTTCAACGCCGTTTCAATCTCATCGAGAATCGCCGGATCGTCGATGGTAGCCGGCATGGTCCAAGGCTCGCCGTCGGCGATTTTTTTGATGGTCCCGCGCAAGATCTTGCCGGAGCGGGTTTTCGGCAGCCGCGCCACCGCGATGGCGAGGCGGAAGGAGGCGACAGGGCCGATCTTTTCGCGAATGAGCGCGACGCACTCTTTTTCGATCTCGGCCGGCTGGCGGTCGACGCCGCTCTTGAGCACGACGAAGCCGCACGGCACCTCGCCTTTCAGCTCGTCTTTGATGCCGAGCACGGCGCATTCGGCGACGTCAGGATGCGAGGCGAGCACTTCCTCCATGCCGCCGGTGGAGAGCCGATGGCCGGCGACATTAATGATGTCGTCGGTGCGGCCCATGACGAACATATAGCCGTCCTCATCTTTGAAGCCGGCATCGGCGGTTTTGTAGTAGCCGGGGAACTCTGTGAGATAGCTCTCCCGAAAGCGGTCGTCGGCCTGCCACAGCGTCGGCAGGCATGACGGCGGCAGCGGCAGCTTGATGACAATCGAGCCCATCGTGCTCGCGGCCAGTTCGCGGCAGCTCTCATCGACAACACGGACGTCGTAGCCGGGCATGGGCACCGTCGGCGAGCCGTATTTCACCGGAAGCGCGCCGAGCCCGACGGGATTGCCGGCGATGCACCAGCCGGTTTCGGTCTGCCACCAGTGGTCGATCACCGGCACTTTCAAAAGTTTCTCCGCCCAGATGATCGTGTCGGGATCGGCGCGCTCACCGGCGAGAAACAGCGTGCGGAATTTTTTCAGATCGTAGCGCGCCAGCAGCTTGCCCTGCGGATCTTCTTTCTTGATGGCGCGGAACGCGGTTGGCGCGGTGAACAAGGCGGCGCAGCCATGCTCGGCGATCACCCGCCAGAACGCGCCGGCATCGGGCGTGCCGACCGGCTTGCCCTCATAGAGGATCGAGGTGCAGCCGTGAAACAGCGGGCCGTAGACGATGTAGCTGTGGCCCACCGCCCAGCCGAGATCGGACGCGGCCCAGTACACCTCTCCGGGCTCGATGCCGTAGAGATTCCGCATCGACCAGGTGAGCGCGACCATGTGGCCGCCATTGTCGCGCACCACACCCTTCGGCCGGCCGGTGGTGCCCGACGTATAGAGAATGTAGAGCGGATCGGTCGCTTCGACCGGAACGCACCGGTAGGCCGAGTGGGCGTAAATGAGCGCATGATCGCGCATCGCCGCCCAGTCGCGGTCGCGGCCCTCGATCAACGCGGCCTGCGCTTGCGGCCGCTGCAGGATCAAACACGCATCCGGCTTGTGCGCGGCGAGCGTGATCGCTTCGTCGAGCAACGGCTTGTAGGCAACGATGCGGCCCGGCTCGAGGCCGCAGCTCGCCGAGAGGATCACCTTCGGCTTGGCATCGTCGATCCGCGTCGCCAGTTCGCGCGCCGCAAAGCCGCCGAACACCACCGAATGAATGGCGCCGATGCGGGCGCAGGCCAGCATGCCGATCACCGCTTCCGGCACCATCGGCATGTAGAGAATGACGCGGTCGCCCTTCTCCACGCCAAGGTCGCGCAGCATGCCGCCGAGCACCTGCGTCTCGGTAAGCAGGCGGTGATAGGTGAGCGTGCGCTTCTGTCCGGTGAGCGGAGAATCGTAGATGATGGCCGCCTGGTCGCCGCGGCCGGCATCGACATGGCGGTCGACCGCATTGAAGCAGGTGTTGCAGACGCCGCCGGTGTACCAGCGGCCGTAAATGCCGGCGTTGGGATCGAACACCGCTTTGGGCTTCTCGAACCAGTCGATAGCTTCCGCCGCCTCGCCCCAGAAGCCGACCGGGTCGCGCTGCCAGCGCGCGTAAGTCTCGTGATAGCGGCTCGAACGGGCGTCCATGGCTAATCCTCCCTCTCCCCGCTTTGCGGGGAGAGCTTGCGGGGAGAAATTGTTATCTTCTGCTCCGGCGCGGCGTTTGCAAGCGCACCTTGCCGGTCATAGGCTTAAGACACGTGTAGGGAGGAACACGCCATGGCAACGCCCTACGATGCCGGCCTCGACCGTAATCCCGCCAATTTCCAGCCGCTCACCCCGCTGTCGTTCCTCAACCGCGCGGCTTCTGTCTTTCCGGAGCAGACAGCCATCGTCCATGGCGGGCGCTCTGGCACCCGATCTTGGACCTATCGGGAATTCTTCGCGCGCACGAAAAAACTCGCTTCGGCGCTGGCGCGGCGCGGCATCAAGCGCGACGACACCGTGTCCGTCGTTCTGGCCAACACGCCGGCAATGCTGGAGGCGCACTACGGCGTGGCCATGGCGGGCGCCGTGCTCAACACCATCAACACCCGGCTCGACGCTGCCGTCATTGCCTTTACGCTCGACCACGGCGAGGCCAAGGCGCTGATCGTCGATCGCGAATTCTCCAAAGTGGTGAAGGAGGCGCTGGCGCTCTGCAAGGCCAAGCCGCTGGTCATCGACTACGACGATCCGGAATATGAAGGCGCGGGCGAGCGGATCGGCGCGCTCGAATACGAAGATTTTCTGCACGAAGGCGATCCGGATTTTTCTTGGGCAATGCCGGCCGACGAATGGGACGCCATTACGCTGAATTACACCTCGGGCACCACCGGCGATCCCAAGGGCGTGGTCTATCATCATCGCGGCGCTTATCTGCTCGCGCTTGCCAACGTCATCACCTGCGGCATGGGCAAGCATCCGGTCTATCTGTGGACGCTGCCGATGTTCCACTGCAACGGCTGGTGCTTTCCCTGGACGCTCTCGGTGGTCGCCGGCACCCATGTATGCCTGCGCGCGGTGCGCGCGGCGCCGATCTACGACGCCATCGTCACCCACAAGGTCACCCACCTGTGCGGCGCCCCCATCGTCATGTCGACGCTGCTCAACGCCGCCGCGCACGAGAAGAAGCCGCTGCCGCATAGTGTCGAGTTCGTCACCGCCGCAGCACCGCCGCCGGAAGCCGTGCTGGCGGCGATGAAAGCCGCCGGCTTCAACGTCACGCACGTCTATGGTCTCACCGAGACTTACGGCCCGGCAAGCGTCAACGATTGGCACCGCGAATGGGACGCGCTGCCGGCTTCCGAACAGGCGGCCAAGAAGGCGCGCCAGGGCGTTGCCTACCCCGTGCTGGAAGCGCTCGACGTGCGCGATCTGGAAACCATGCAGCCGGTACCGCGCGACGGGCAGACGCTCGGCGAGGTCATGTTCCGCGGCAACGTGGTGATGAAGGGCTACCTGAAAAATGCATCGGCGAGCGAACGAGCATTTGCCGGCGGCTGGTTTCATTCCGGCGACCTCGGCGTCATGCATCCCGACGGCTACATCCAGCTCAAGGACCGCTCCAAGGACATCATCATTTCCGGCGGCGAGAACATTTCCTCGATCGAAGTCGAGGAGGCGCTTTACAAACACCCCGCAGTGCAGGCGGTCGCCGTGGTCGCCAAGCCCGACGAGAAATGGGGCGAGACGCCCTGCGCGTTCGTCGAACTCAAGCCTGGCGCGAGTGCTACTGCCGAGGACCTGATCGCCTGGTGCCGGCAAAATCTCGCCGGCTACAAATGCCCGCGCCACGTGGTCTTCGCCGAGATTCCGAAGACCTCGACCGGCAAGCTGCAGAAGTTCAAGCTGCGCGAGGCGGCGAAGGCGGTGTGATGACCGATGTGCGGAGGGTTGAATCCGCGCTAAAAAACCGGTCCGGCATTTGCCGAACCTGTTGCGGCATTTGCCGAAGCTGCTTATATTGATGGGCAGATTTGGGAGACTTTCTGATGCCGCGAGCAAAGGCGAATCGAGCGCGGCGGTCGCCGGCCACATTGGCCGAACAAGAGCGTCCGTTCGTGCACGACGACATCATGCGCGGCATCGCCGCCCGCCGCGTGAAGACATTGATCGACCGCGGCGTGCTCGGCGCCAAACAGGTGTATCGCGTGATTCCGGAGCGCACGTTCGGCCGCCGCCTCGCCAATGGCGAGGCGCTGAAGCCCGCCGAAGCCGATGCCATCGGCCGGCTCGTCCGCGTCACCGAGGAAGCCGCGAAGGCCTTCGGCGACGCCGATTTCGCCCACAAATGGCTCAATGATCGCAATCCGGCCCTTGCCGACCGCATTCCCATCGAACTGGCCGAGACCGACGCCGGCGCGCGCGAGGTGGAGACGGTGCTGACCCGCATCGCCTACGGCGTCTACAGCTAGCGCATGATCCGGAAGAGCGTGGAGCGGTTTTCCGAAAAGCATGCCCTCGGGCTTGACCCGCGGGATCATGCGCCAACAAAGAAATAAAGCGGGACGATGATTCACCCTCAAATCATCGCGCTTTAATGCCAACAGTCTGGCGGCTTGCTCCGTCGGCATTCGCGCGTGCGCTTGACGGCGAAGGCGCGAGCCTCGCCGGCGGCCGCTGGAATTCGCGCGGCGTGCCGGTCCTCTACACGTCGTCACAGCTGTCGCTGTGCGTGCTGGAAGTGCTGGTGAATATTCCGGCGCGCCTGCGCGACGACCTCCCGGCGTTTGCAGCGGTGCAGTTGAGCGTTCCCGACGACGCCGGAACGACAGAAATCGGCATTGCCGAATTCGAGGCGATGCTGGCTTCCCCTGACCCGCTGCAGGCGTGCCGCGTTGCCGGCGATGCCTGGATCGCGAAAGGGCGCGACCTCATTCTCGCCGCTCCCTCCGTCCTTGTCCCTGAAGAGCCGAATTTCATGCTCAACCCCGCGCACCCGCGCATGGGCGAGGTTGCGATCGTCGCGACGCGCCGCTTCCGTTTTGACGCGCGGCTGTTCGCTGCGTCGCGCCGGCAATGACGCACGTCTCCGCCGGTCCCGCGCGGACGCAGACCGTGATTTTATGAATTAAAGGATTTTATGAATTAAAACTGGCTTTGCGTCCCCGCTTTGGCGGGAACGGGCCGCAGCCAATGATGCGAATTACCTTGTTTAGTGCAGGACGGTTTCCTGCTTCAAACGCATGATCTCGTCCTTGACGAGCAACTTCTTCCTTTTCAATTCCGCAATTTTCAGATCGTCGGCCGATGGATGTGCGAGCGCTTCCGAAATTTCCTGCTCCAGTGCCTGGTGGCGTTTCTCGAGTTCGGCAAGATGCGCTTCAATCGCCATGTGGCCTGTCCTCCTTGCGTAAGGTTACCGGATCGCCTTACCGGCGTGACAGAATGATGATACTCCGATTGCGGCGGGGCGAAAGTCCCTGCTGTGGGTTACGCTTTCGCTCTATTGGGCTTGTCCGAGGTTAACCAAAACGCGATAATCTGCCATTACTTACCGACCTTAGAGCCGTGCCGAGCCGCAGCGAAGCCGCAACCCGGGCGCTAGCAAGGCAGCAATGACCCAAGAGGAAGAGCGCGAGCTTCGGGCGCAGCTAGCGCGCCTGCAGCAGGAGCATCGCGACCTCGATGCCGCGATTGCGGCGCTGCAGGAATCTCCGGGCGCCGACATCATCCAGGTGCAACGGCTGAAGAAGCGCAAGCTGCAGCTGCGCGACCGCATCACCTTCATCGAAGATCAGCTCACGCCCGATATTATCGCGTAGTGCATGATCCCGAAAAAGCCTGCCCTCGGACTTGACCCGAGGGATCATGCACAAAGGAAAAATCTGGCCCTTGATCCGATTCAATCGACTTGGATCAAGGTCTAATCTCTCCCCGCACGCGCGGAGAGATGTTCCTCTCGGTCTTGCGGGCGTACATGGCGGCATCGGCGCGCGCGAGCAGTTCGGCGGGCGTGTCGAGAGCGCCGATCAGCGCTACGCCTGCCGAAGCGCCGACCACCAAAGTCGAAGCCCCGAAGCGCACCGACGTCGCATAGATCGCCTGCTCGAGGGTCGCTGCCTTGGCCGCCGCTTCGGGACCACTGACGTGCCACAACAGGGTGACGAACTCGTCGCCGCCCAAGCGCGCCACCACGTCGGAGGCCCGCACTTGTGCCCCGAGCGCCGCCGCAACCGCCTTGAGCACCGCGTCTCCGGCCGCGTGCCCATGGCGGTCGTTGACCGGCTTGAAGTCATCGAGATCCAGATAGATCAGCGCTGCGCTCGTGCCGTAGCGCTTGACGTAGGCGACCGAGCGCCTGAGCTCGCGTTCGAAACCGCGCCGATTGAGCAGTTCGGTGAGAGGATCGACATCGATTTTGGCCTCGAGGTCGGCGATGCGCGCCCGCGATTGCTCAAGCTGCGCCTCAAGCCGCTCCACCTCGGCGGCAAGCCGCATGGCCGCCGAACGCGCGCGCGCCTTTCCTGGCTTGGCCGCTTCGGCGCGTTCCTCGGCGCGCAGGTGCGGGAGCCCGGCCGGCCGCTGCCGCAATGCGCCCGCCCTGCGCGGCGGCCTTGTCGCCTCGCGCTGCATTGAACTCCCCCCGCCCCCGCCTGCCGAATCACCGGCGAGCATAACCCGTTGCGGGGCGCGTGTTTTCAGCGCTTTGCGCCGCTAGTGGCTGGGCCACAATGGGTGCGGCGCATTGTCGCAATAGCCCCGGCGGCCCGGACTGGCCGGATGGCGCTGTGGCCCACCTCTCACCCGGCCTGCGAACCACTGACCTGAAGTGACTGACCTAGGATCAGGACTACAAGACTGATCCTGGGTCAGCTGGCTGATCGTGGATCACTTGGCCTGCCGGATCACTTGGCCTGCAAGTATCCGAGCGGCTGCGTTTGCGCGTCGTTGAAGACCGCAGCTGTCAGCGGCCCGCCGAACACGGCTGCGGTGTCAAGATTGAGCCGGTTGCTGCGCAAGTCCGGCCGGCCTGTGCGCAGAGGAGTGTGTCCGTGGACGACCAGCCGGCCATAGTCGCGTTCATCGTCGAGAAACGGCTCCCTGATCCACAGCAATGCCGATTCGTGCTGAGCGCTAAGCGGCCTCAGCGGATCGACGCCGGCGTGGACGAAAAAGCGGCGGCCATCGTCGTAAATCAATCGCAGCGAGCGCATCCAATCGAGATGGGCGCGCGGCAAGTCTTCCACGTCTCCGACACCGTAACTCTCCAGCGTCGCCGCACCGCCGTTGACCAGCCACGGACCTACCGGCATCGTGCCGTCCAGGATTGCCAGCGCCCACGCCTCGTGATTGCCCAGTAGCGTGACGATACGGTCGCGCAAACCTTCCTGCAGGCTCAGCATAAAGCGGACAACGCCCGCGGATTCGGGGCCACGATCAATATAGTCGCCGAGAAAGACGAGAATCATCTCGCGGCCGGCGGCATCCTCTTCGCACGCCGCGATCAGGCTTTTGAGCTTATCCAGCGAGCCGTGGATGTCGCCAATGGCGTAGGTGATGGGCATAGCGAGAGTTTACCTGTGGTTTCCTAATGATGGCCACATTCGGGCACGATTGTTCAGTGGACATTCACGAATAAATGGGAACTCTAGGTGAATGGGGGTGGTCGGAGTTGGGTGACAACACATCCTGTCGAGGTGACCTCATGAAGAGAGTAGTGACTGCTCTGATCGCTGTAGCCGCCATCGCCGTAACGGCAGTGGCGACGTCGGGTACCGCCGAGGCCCGGTGGGGCGGCGGCTGGCACGGCGGCGGATGGGGCTGGCGTGGCGGTTGGGGCCCTGGGCCCTTCATCGCCGGCGCTCTGGTCGGTGGTGCGATTGCGGGGGCCTATGCTTACGGTCCGTACGGCTATTACGGCTATCCGTATGGGCCGTGCGTGTGGCGCACCGTTTGGAACGGATATCGCTGGGTGCGCGCCTGCTACTGAGCCGTAGCTGATCTGTTCAACGAAGGACGGCGTCCCTGCCAGGGACGCCGGTCATCTGCGGGCTCGGCGGGAATCGTCCGCGTTCATGGCCAAAGCTGCTGCGGGCATCAAATTTCCGCCAAGAATCCGGCCCCAATGGGCACTTGGGGACTTTCTGACGCTCGGGTGCTAAGGATTGGGGACGTGAAGACTAGCCGGGGGTAATACGGGGACTTCCGCTCAGCAAACTTTCCGCGTCGGCACCCGACCGATCGCACGAGGAGATCACATGCACAAGTCGGTCATCGGCCTTGCTGCGGCGGCGAGTCTCGGTCTCGCCACCCTGGCCGCGCCGAATAACGCCAATGCTGCCTGCTTCGGCTGCGCCGTCGGCGCAGGCGTTCTCGGCGGCGTCGTTGCCGGCGCTATTGTGGGCGGCGCGATTGCCAACAGTCCGCCGCCGCCACCGCCGGGATATTATGGCTATCCGCCACCGCCGCCCCCGCCTCCGGGGCCCTATTACGGTCCGCCCCCGGCCTACGCCGCGGGCCCGCCGCCGTGCCACTGGGAAAGACGGCGGGTGTGGGTTGAGGAAGTGAACGGCTATCGGATTCGCCCCGTTCAGATCTGCCCTTAATCCGTGGTCGCAGGTGGCGCTAAATGCAACCGGCCGGCTCACACGAGCCGGCCGTTTTTTTAGAGCATGATCCCGAAAAAGCCCGCCCCGGACCTGATCCGGGGTGGATACCGGTTTTCGGATAAGCATGCCCTCGGGCTTGACCCGAGAGATCATGCTCCACCAATAAGCCGGAGCGGAATGGCGATGCAAAAACCTGTCCGCTCCAGACCTTGATCCAATTCGATTGAATCGGATCAAGGTCTGGATTTTCCTTTGAGCATGATCTTATCCGAAAACCGGTTCCCACTTTTCGGGATCATGCTCCAGCGAATGCGGAGCTAAAGCGCATGAGCGCGAGCAAGGCTTCGGGCGTGCCGGCGCAGCCGCGTGCCAAGACACAGCACAAGACCGCGCGACCGAACGGCGTGCACGCGCTCGCCGCGGCAAGTGACTTCGTCGCGCGCGCCTGGCGGACGGCAAAGTCGCGCGCACTGTCGATCCCGTATGCGCTGCCGGTGTTGAAATGGGCCGCGATCGCCGCCGTGTGCCTCTATGTCGGCGTCGCCGCAATCCTGTACGCGACGCAGCGATCGCTGATGTATTTCCCGGACACGACTCACACCACGCCGGCGCAGGCGGGCCTGCCGGAGGCGCAAGAGGTGCCGCTCACGGCGTCCGACGGCGTCCGCATCACCGCCTGGTACGTCAAGCCGCAGGATAACAAGCCGGTCATCGTCTATTTCCACGGCAACGGCGGCGCGCTGCGCAATCGGGTCGGGCGCTTTAAGAAACTGGCCGGCTCCGGCATCGGACTCGTGGCGCTCGAATATCGCGGCTTTGGCGGCAATGCCGGCAGCCCGAGCGAAGATGGCCTCATCGCCGACGGCGAGGCCGCGTACGCCTTCGCCGCGAAGCGTTATCCGATCACGCAGATCGTGCTCTGGGGCGAGTCGCTCGGCACCGGCGTTGCCGTTGCGGTCGCAGCCGAAAAGCCGGTCGGCCGGGTGATTCTGGAAGCGCCCTTTACCTCCGCGGCGGCGGTCGCGGCGATGCATTATTGGTACATGCCGGTGCGCTTATTGATGAAGGATCAATTCCACTCCGACCAACGCATCGGCAAGGTCACGGCGCCGCTGTTGATCCTGCACGGCGTCCACGACAACGTCGTTCCCTACGCGATGGGCGAGCGAATGTTCGAACTCGCCAACAAGCCCAAACATATCGTGCGCTTTCTCGACGGCGGTCACGAAGACCTCGATGCCAACGGCGCGCTCAATGCGGTCGCCCACTTCCTCGCCGGCGATTGGGATTAAAGTTCGCGCGGCCGCGCGCTATTGCGGCACGGTCATCAGCTCGAGCACGTGCCCGTTCGGATCGCGAAAGTAGACGCCGCGGCCGCCGCTCCAATCGTTCAGCTTGCCGTCTTCAAGGCTCCACGGCGCACTGCCGAAGGCGATTTTCGCTTTCTTGACGCGACCCAGGATGGCGTCGAATTCGCGCTCGCTGACCTGGAAGGCGTAGTGATGGCTCTCGAACTTTACGTCCTCGTCGCTGAACAACAATGTCAGCGACTTGTTGATCCGCACCGGCGAGAAATAATCGGTGCGTCCGCGCTTCAACCCGAATATGTCGGCGAAAAACTTGGCGGCAGCGACCTTGTTACGCGCTGGAACGATGGTGTGGTTGAGCGTGATGGCCATCGGCGTTCGCCCCGCTCCAGGGTCAAAACTCATAAGCCTCGGTCGCTTTTCGCCGTCGATCGCAATGGCCATCCTTTTTCCGAGGCAAAGAGGACGTCAAGGGCGCGCTTCGCGCGCCGCGTAGCGGCTTAAGCCCTTGACGTCCTCTTTGCCTCGGAAAGACCTGCAGCCATTGCGATCGACGGCTCTCTCTGATCGTTGCTTTAGTGGCCGCGGATCAACAGTGGCGGCCTGCCTTATGGGTTTTGACCCCAGGCTCTGGTGTGGTTTTTGGATTTAAAGTTCCCATTCGAGTTTGCCGCTGGATCTTAGGAACTTCAAACCCACCGCACTAAAAAGTCTGATACGCCTTGCCGGTTTGGCCGCCGACGCGGGAAAAGCCTGCGAGGGCGGGAGCATATTGACGGTCGAGATTGAGTGCCTTGGCATAGGAGCCTGCGGCTTTCTCGTTTTGC
>JASHVN010000459.1 GCA_030044555.1 Xanthobacteraceae bacterium
GCCGGCGCGCGCTTGGCGCTGGTCACTGCGAGCGCACGCAGCTTGCCGGAGCGAATATAGCCGAGCGAGAGCGGAATCGGACTGAACGTGACCTGAACTTGTCCGGCGAGGAGGTCGTTCACCGCCAAAGCCGCGCCGCGATAGGGTACATGAACCATCTTGATGCCGGTCATGAAATCAAACAATTCGCCGGCCACGTGCTGCGACGATCCGACGCCGCCGGTCGCGAAGTTGATCTTGCCGGGATTGGCCTTGGCGTAGGCGATGAATTCGCGAACGCTCTTGGCTGGGAAGGCCGGATTCACTTCCATCACCAGCGGCAGCAGATCGATACTGGCGACCGGCGCAATGTCGCGGATGAAGTTGTAGTTGAGCCGCGGATAGAGCGTGGTGTTGATCTCGTCAGCCGACGTGGTCCACAACAGCGTGTAGCCGTCGGGCGCGGAGCGAACCACCGTCTCGGTCGCAATGGTCGCACCGGCGCCGGGTTTGTTCTCCAGCACGAACGGCTGCCCAAGTTGCTCTGAGAGCGACTGTCCGACAAGGCGCGCCACGATGTCGGCCGGCCCACCGGGAGCAAAGCCGATGACCAGTTTGACCGGCCGCGTCGGATAATTGAATGCGGTTGCCAGCCGCGGCAGCGCCGGCGCAAGAGCGACGCCCGCGGCGAGGCCAAGGACGTGTCGGCGGGGAAATTTCACCGCGCGGTTTCCGTGACGCGTCCGCTGCATTCGCCGCCCAATCACTCCGGCTTGATGTTCGCAGCCTTGATGACCTTGGCCCACTTCTCGGTCTCCGCCGCGAGCAGTTTGCCGAAATCCGCAGGCGTGCCGATCACCTCGACGCTGCCAAGTTCGGCAAAGCGCGCTTTGAGGTGAGGGTCGGCCAAAGCGGCGTTGACCGCCCCATTGAGCGTGGCGATGATTGCGGTCGGCGTGTCTTTGGGGGCGCTGATGCCGGTGACGCCGGTGACCTCATAGCCTTTGAGGAATTGCTCAACCGTCGGCACGCCGGGGAGCAGATCCATGGGCGTGGCCGAGGTCACTGCCAGCGCGCGCAGCTTGCCGCTGCGCACGTACCCGATCGACGATGGAATCGGATCAAACATGACCTGGACCCGATCGGTGAGCAGATCCGTTTGTGCCGCGGTCTCGCCGCGATAGGGCACGTGAAGCATGTCGACGCCGGCCATCATCTTGAACAGCTCGGCGGCCATGTGAGTGAGGTTTCCGGTGCCGGTCGACCCTACATTGATCTTGCCGGGATTAGCCTTGGCATAGGTAATGAATTCCGGAACGGTCTTGGCCGGGAATGCCGGGTTGACGACCATGACGAAGGGCGAGCCGCCGATGCTTGCTACCGGGGCAGTGTCGCGCAGGAAATTGTATTTGAGATCCGGAAAAAGCGACGCGTTGATCACGTTTGGCGCGATATCGAGCAGCAGCGTGTAGCCGTCGGGCACGGCCCGCACCACCAGCTCGGTGGCGATATTGCCGCTCGCGCCCGGCCGGTTATCCACGACGAATGGCTGGCGCAATTGCGTCGAGAGCTTATCGGCAAGCAGACGCGCGTAGATGTCGGGCGTGCCGCCGGCGGGCAAGCCGACGATGAGGCGCACCGGCCGCGTCGGATAGTCGAGCGCGCGGGCGCGGCGCGAAAGCACCGGCAAGGCGGCGATCGCCGCCGCCAAGGGCAGGAAGCGTCTACGGGGCAGTGTCATTGCTTTACCCATTCCATGAGCACGGCTGCGAACCGATCACTCGACCTTGATGTTTGCAAACTTGATCACCTTCCCCCACTTCTCGACTTCGCCGGCGGCAAATTTTCCGTATGCCGTGGGCGAGCCCGGCAGCGTCGTGCCACCGAGATTGGTGATCCGCGTTTTGGTCGCCGGATCGGAAAGTCCCGCCTGAAGTTCGCGGTTGATCCGATCGACGATCTCGGGCGGCGTGTTCTTTGGCGCCGACAGGCCGACCCATTGCGTCGCCTCGAAACCCGGCACGAAAGTACTCACGGTCGGGATATCCGGCAGCAACGCGGAGCGGCTCGAGCCTGTTACGGCCAGCGGATGCAGGCCGCCGGATCTGATCTGTTCGATGGTCAAGAGCACGGTGCCGATGACGCCCTGAACCTGACCGCTGAGCGCGTCGGTGATCGCCTGCGGGCCGCCCCGATAGGCGACAAAGACGATGTCGGTGCCGCTCATCATGTTGAAAAGCTCGCCGGCGACATGCTGCGGCGAGCCGACGGGCGGCGTGCCGATATTGAGCTTGCCCGGATTGGCTTTGGCGTAGGCGATCAGCTCGGGCAGCGTCTTGGCCTGGAACCGGGGGCTCACTGTAACCACCATCGGAAAGCCGACGATGCCGGCGATTGGCGCGAAGTCGCGCAGAATGTCGAACTTCAGATGCTGATAGAGCGTCGCGTTGATCGCATCTGAGGCGCTGACGAGAAGGAGCGTGTAGCCGTCCGGCGCCGCGCCGGCGACGGCCTCGGCGGCGAGATTGCCGCTGGCGCCATTGCGATTGTCGACGAAGAAGGTTTGGCCGAACCGGCGCGACAGCCAATCTGCCGCAAGGCGCGCGATCACGTCGGGCGCGGCGCCGGGGACCGAGCCAACGATGATGCGCACCGGCCGCGCCGGATAGGTATCGGCGTGCGCGCTCCGCGCGATGACCGGAAGTCCGGCGGCACTGCCGAACAGAGACAAGGCATTTCGGCGGGACAGGTTCACCGTATCCCTCGCTCAGACGTTTCCTGTTTCAACCGCTGGATTAATCCAGCTTGATATTGGCGAACTTGATCACCTTAGCCCATTTTTCGGTGCCGCCAGATCAAGAAACCGGCGCCGGCCAAAGCTCATGAGGTAATTCTACCGCAATGACTGTCCGCGCACAGGCGCTCAAATGGGGTGTCCAGGTGGGACATTTCGCTCCATGCCGTTATAGTGGGACCACACACCGAAGCAGTCTGCGGAGCCCGCCATGGCATCAATCGACACGTTCAACGATCATTGCTGGAAGGACGTCATTCCCGCGAGCGACTTGAAGCTCTATGCCGGATGGCGGCGAGAGACCTTTGTCGGGCCGCGCCCTGCATTGCTGGCAATCGATCTTTACGATCTTGTTTACCGCGGCGGGCCGTTGCCGCCGGCCGAGATCAACGATCGCTACATCAATACCTGCGGCATCTATGCCCACCGCGCCATCGCGCCGACCCAGAAGCTCCTTGCCGCGGCGCGCCGTGCTGGCGTTCCCATCTTTTTCTGCACGCAGGAGACGCGCCCAAATAATCGGCCACCGGGCGCGGTCTCGACCCGGCGCAAGGCCGAGGTGCCGGTCGACGGCTATGCCATCTATCACGAGTTCACCGTGGAGCCCGACGACATCCTGATCACCAAGCAGCGCGCCAGCATTTTCCAGGGCACGCCGCTTTATTCGCACCTGTCGATCCTCGGTGTGAACAGCCTCATCGTCTGCGGCGAAAGCACTTCCGGCTGCGTGCGCGCCAGCGTGGTCGATGGCTATTCAAGCGGTTATCACGTCACCGTCGTCGAAGAGTGCACTTACGACCGCGCCGAGCTGACCCACAAGGTCAATCTGTTCGACATGCATCACAAATATGCCGACGTGATGCACCTCGACGAGGTGCTGGCGCATCTGGACTCATTAAGCCTGCCGCGCGCGGCAGAGTGAGCCGTGAAGGGGGCGCGGCTTGCGGCTTCGGCATTCGTCGGCGCCGTCCTGGCTGTTCTGTGTGTCCTTGCCGGCGCGGTTTCGGTTCGGGCGCAAAGCAGTCCGGTGAGTTTTGCCGGCAAGCAGATCAGGCTGCTGATCGGCTTTTCACCGACTGCCTATGGTTACGATACTTACGGACGGCTGCTCGCGCGTTATCTCGGCAAATATCTGCCGGGTAATCCGCTGATCGTTCCTGAGAACCGTCCCGGCGCCGGCTCACTCAGCCTCGCAAGCTACATGGCGCACGCGGCGCCACACGATGGCACCGAGATCGCCATTGTGGGCCGCGGCATTGCCATGGAGCCGATCCTGGATGCGCCCCGCACGCCGCCGAAGTTCGATTCGACGAAATTCGTCTGGCTCGGCAGCATGAACAACGAGGTCGGCGGCTTCTTTGTCCGGGAGCCTGGACCAGTGCGAGACTTTCAGGATGTGCTTAACGGCGCCGTGCTGAAGGTGGGCTCGACGGGAGCGGGGGGCGATCAGCAGATTTTTACGCAGGCGCTCAATGTGCTGTTCGGCACCAAACTGACGCCCGTGGCCGGTTATCCAGGCACGCAGGAGCTCATGCTTGCCATCGAACGCGGCGAACTCGACGGCATTGTCGGTTATTCGTGGAGCGTGGCCCGCTCGGGCAACAAGGAGCAGCTCGACAACGGCACGCTGAAAATCATTTTGCAGGTGGCGCTCAACAAGCATCCCGATCTGCCGAACGTTCCGCTCGTCACCGATCTCGTCAAAAATCCCACTGACCGGCAGGTCCTCAATCTCATCTTCTCGCGCAACCTGATGGGGCGGCCGCTGCTGGCCCCGCCCGGGCTCGATCCGGCGGTGGCGGCGGCTCTGCGCAAGGGCTTCGCGGCAGCGATGCGCGACCCGGGCCTGATTGCCGAGGCGCGCAAGATCGACCTCGAACTCAACATCGTGTCCGGCGAGGAGGTGCAGGCGCTGGTCGATCGTCTCTACCGTTCGCCGCCTGACGTCATCACCCGCGCCCAGGCGATCGCCGCGCAGTGAGCCGCATCGAAATTTTTGACGCCGGCCGCTCCGCGCGCTAACCGCATCGCGCAATCAAGCGATGGTGCAGGCGGCACGGAATGCTTCGGATCGATAATCTCGTCTTTAGTGCCTGGGGGCGGAACTTCTTCGATTCGGCGAGCGTCGCTATACCCGCCGGCACCAAGGTCGGCCTGGTCGGACGCAACGGCGTCGGCAAATCCACGCTCTTTCGGCTGATCAAAGGCGATTTGGTCGCGCAGGGCGGCGACATCGTGCTGCCCAAGCAGGCCCAAATCGGATCGGTCGACCAGGAGCATCCGGCGACGCCCGTGAGCCTGTTGGAGACGATTTTGGCGGCCGACACGCGGCGCGATGCGCTCAACGCCAAATTGGAAACCGCCGCGCCCGAGGACCTCGCCGAAATCTACCAGGAACTCAACGCCATCGACGCCGACCGCGCACCGGCACGCGCGGCGGAAATCTTAAGCGGCCTTGGCTTTGCCAATGCCGATCTCGACCGCGCCATGGCGGAATTTTCCGGTGGCTGGCGCATGCGTGTGGCGCTTGCGGCAGCGTTGTTCGCCGAACCGGACCTGCTGCTGCTCGACGAGCCGACCAACTACCTCGATCTCGAGGGGGCGCTGTGGCTGGAAGCGCGGCTGAAGAAATATCCGCATACCGCGCTGATCGTGAGCCACGATCGCGAGCTTCTGAACAACTCGGTCGACGCCATCCTGCATCTAAGCGCCGGCAAGCTCACCCTCTATAGCGGCGGCTACAATCAGTTCGAAACCCAGCGCGCGGAAAAGACCAGGCTTGCCGTCGCAACGCGCGCCAAGCAGGAAGCCGAACGCGCGCACCTGCAGAAGTTCATCGACCGCTTCCGCGCCAAAGCCAGCAAGGCGACACAGGCGCAGTCGCGCATCAAGCGCCTGGCAAAACTTGAGCCGATCTCGGCTCCGGTCGAGGAGCGCGTCGCGCCCTTTGCACTGCCGTCGCCGCGCCGTCCGCTGGCGCCGCCATTGATTCAGCTCGAGGCGGCGGCGGTGGGCTACGGCAGCGCGCCGGTGCTGCGCAACCTCAATCTGCGGCTCGATGTCGATGACCGCATTGGTCTCCTCGGCGTCAACGGCGCCGGCAAGACGACTTTCGCCAGGATGCTGGCCGGCGCTCTGCCGCTGCAATCCGGCAGCATGACCCGCGAGAACCGGATCAAGGTCGGCTGGTTTCACCAGCATCAGATCGAAGCGCTCGATGCCGCCGACACGCCTTTGGACATTATTCGCCGCGCCATGCCGGATGATTCTGAATCGGCGCGCCGTTCGCGGTTGGCGCAGTTCGGCCTGTCCTTCGAGAAGCAGGACACGACCGTCGGCAACCTGTCGGGCGGCGAGCGCGCGCGGCTTCTGCTCAACCTTGTGGCGATGCAGGAGCCGCATCTCTTGATCCTGGACGAGCCGACCAACCACCTCGACATCGACAGCCGGCGCGCGCTCCTGGATGCGCTGAACGATTACGAGGGCGCCGTGATCATGATCACCCACGACCGCTCGTTGATCGAACTCGTGGCGGATCGGCTATGGCTGACGGCCGACGGCCATATCAAGTCCTTCAAGGGCGACATGGACGATTATGCCCGTTTTGTCCTGGACCGGGCTAAAACAGGGAGCCGGCCGTCTCAGGACGCGGAAAAAACGGGCGCCCGGCCGCAAGGGCAGGGCTCCGATATGGCCGACGCCAAGGCCGTTCTGACCCGCGAGCAGCTTGCCGCCCGCCAGGCGCGCTACGCCGCCAAAAAGGCCGCCAAGCTCAAGCGGCGGGGCGGTCATTAATCTCGCCGGGGTCTGGGACGCTCTGGGATTGTTCCCCGCGCCACATTCAGGTTGCGTCGTTGGGCCACATCCCTATATAAGGCGCGCTTAACTCACACGCGGACCTTGGCTTCCAAGAGAGGCCGTCCGGTGCCCGGCTATCGGCCAGGCTCATCGGTTCGCGGCGGATCAACCGGAGAAAGACATATGTCGCTGCCCGACTTCAGCATGCGCCAGCTATTGGAAGCTGGCGTTCACTTCGGCCACCAGGCTCACCGTTGGAACCCGAAGATGTCCGAGTACATCTTTGGCACCCGTAACAACATCCACATCATCGACCTCACCCAGTCGGTGCCGATGATGCATCACGCGCTGCAGGCGATCAGCGATACGGTGGCGCAAGGCGGCCGCATCCTTTTCGTCGGCACCAAGCGCCAGGCGCAGGACGCGGTCGCCGAGGCGGCCAAGCGTTCAGCCCAGTATTACGTCAATTCGCGCTGGCTCGGTGGCACGCTGACCAATTGGAAAACCGTCTCCAATTCGATCAAACGGCTGCGTAAGCTCGATGAAATGCTCACCTCCAATGAGGCGCAGGGCTACACGAAAAAGGAACGGCTGACGCTGCAGCGTGAGCGCGACAAGCTCGATCGCGCGCTCGGCGGCATCAAGGATATGGGCGGGTTGCCGGATCTGCTTTTCGTCATCGACACCAACAAGGAAGACATCGCCATCAAGGAGGCGCAGCGCCTCGGCGTGCCGGTGGCGGCCGTGGTCGACACCAATTGCGATCCCGACGGCATCAGCTATGTGGTGCCAGGCAACGATGACGCCAGCCGCGCCATTACGCTTTACTGCGATCTCGTGGCCAAAGCGGCGATCGACGGCATTTCGCGCGCCCAGGGTGCCCACGGCATCGATGTCGGCGCGCAAGCGGAGCCGGTCGTTGCCGAGGAGCTGCCGGCGGAAACAAACAAGCTCGGCTTCGAACAGCTGTCGGGACCGCGCGGCGTCGCCGACGACCTCAAGAAACTTCCCGGCGTGTCGCCGGCGATCGAGAAGCAGCTTAACGACCTTGGCATCTTTCATTACCAGCAGATCGCCGAGCTTTCGCCGACCGCCGCGCATAATGTCGGCGAGGAAGTTGGACTACCGGGCCGCGTCGAGAGCTGGATCGCCAGGGCCAAACAACTGACCGCCGAGGCGGAGTAGCACGCGCGAGCGAGCGCTTCACGGCTGGAGCATGATCCCGAAAAGTGGATACCGGTTTTCGGATAAGATCATGCTCTAAAAGACGCAAAGCGCTTCTTCGTCACAGACGGTCTGTATTGCTTCGATGCGATGGGCCTCGCAGCGGCGAGGCGAATGCGACGAGGATAGAATCATGACGACAAACATCAGCGCCAGCATGGTGAAGGAGCTTCGGGACAAGACCGGAGCCGGGATGATGGATTGCAAGGCGGCGCTTACGGAAACCGCCGGCAATCTCGAGAACGCGGTCGATTGGCTGCGCAAGAAGGGCCTGTCCAAGGCGGCGAAGAAGGCTGACCGGGTGGCTGCCGAAGGTTTGGTCGGCTCGGCGCTTAATGCCAGCAAAGGCGTGCTCGTCGAGGTCAATTCCGAAACCGACTTCGTGGCGCGCAATGACCTGTTCCAGGGCCTGGTCAAAATGATTGCCGACGTGGCCCTCGACGTCGGTGCCGACGTGGAAAAAATCCTCGCCGCGCGCATCGGCGACCGGACGACCGCGGACGCGATCGGGGAGACCATCGCCAAGATCGGCGAGAACATGACGCTGCGCCGCGCCGCTACACTTTCAGTCGGCCAAGGCGTGGTGGCGAACTACATGCATAATTCGCCCGGTGAAGGGCTTGGCCGCATCGGCGTGATCGTGGCTCTTGAGTCAAACGGCAAGACCGACGAACTGAAGGCGTTCGGCCGTCTGCTTGCGATGCATGTTGCGGCGGCCAATCCGCAGGCTATCGATCCGACCGGTCTCGATGCCGCTACTATCGAACGCGAGAAGGGTGTTCTAGCCGCCAAAGCCGAAGGCAAGCCAGCCAACGTCGTGGAGAAGATCGTCGAATCGGGGCTCAAAACCTTCTACAAGGAGGTTTGTTTGCTCGAACAAGGCTACGCCATCGAAGAGGGCAAGAAGACAGTTGCCCAGGCTATAAAGGAGGCCGAGGGCAAGGTTGGTGCGCCGATCAAGATTGGCGGCTTCGTCCGTTTCGTGCTCGGCGAGGGCGTTGAGCGGTCGGCCGGCGATTTCGGCGGAGAAGTCGCAGCGCTTGCCGGCGGCCGCTAGGAGGCTTCCGTCGCCTGTTGGGTTTTACGGGTAAATGCGTTAGCCGTAAGCTCATCCGATTGATTCCGAAGTTCGCGTCAGAGCCGCCGCCCATAGATGCGAACTTCGGAATAGGGACACTCGATTCGGTCCGCGATGGCGCGGGCGTCCGATGCGGCGTCGCAGGCGGAAATCCCCAGGCGGAAATCCCTATGGCAAAGCCGAAATATCGTCGCGTGATCGTCAAGCTTTCCGGCGAAGCGCTCAGCGGTCCGGAAAAATTCGGCATTCATCAGCCCACCATCGATCGTTTCGCCGCCGATCTCGTCGCGGCTCATGCTCTCGGCGTGGGCCTTGGCGTGGTGGTCGGCGGCGGCAATGTGCTGCGCGGGGCGCAGATTTCCGAAGACGGGTTATCGCGGCCGACCGCGGATGCCATGGGCATGCTGGCGACCGTCATGAATGCGCTCGTGCTCGAGGCCGCCATCGAGCGGGCGGGCGCCAGCGCCCGCACCATGTCGGCGCTCTCCATGCCGCAGGTCTGCGAAACCTACGAGCGCCAGCGCGCGCTGCGCCATCTCGAAGACGACGTGATCATCGTCTTCGCCGGCGGCACCGGAAATCCGTACTTTACGACCGATACCACGGCGGTCTTGCGTGCCGCCGAGATGGGCTGCGACGCGGTTCTCAAGGCCACCGACGTCGATGGGGTCTATACGGCCGATCCCAAACGGGATGCGACCGCCACCCGCTACGAGCACCTCGATCATCAGGAAGCGCTCGACCGCCGGCTGAAAATCATGGATGCGACGGCGTTCGCGCTTGCCCAGGAAAACCGGATGCCTATCATCGTGTTCTCGATCCTGGAGCAGGAGGCCATCGCCAATGTCCTGCTCGGGAAGGGGCACTTCACCATCGTCGGTTGACGATCGGGTATTTGCACATACCCTGCCATTGCCGCCCGTAAGGTCAGGCGAAGCATGGCAGGGGCTAGTGGAGCGGATTTGACATTCGCTACCCACCTAGCCGCGAACTGGTAAAGCGAATGTCAAATCCAAAAGCTCCACTAGAACCTATACTTGCTGGTGGTCCTTTGATTCTAACATTCGCATGACGGGGTGCGGAAACGCGATGCGAATGTTAGAATCGGACCACTAGGCCGGAAAGGCCGATCGCGGAGGGCGCCATGGCAGCCAATGCATTCGATCTCAACGATCTCAAGCGCCGCATGCAGGGAGCGCTCGGCTCGCTCAAGCAGGAGCTCTCAGGCCTGCGCACCGGGCGGGCTTCGACCGGCCTGCTCGATCACATCCAGGTCGAGGCCTATGGCAGCCACATGCCGCTCAATCAGCTGGCGACGGTCAGCGCGCCCGAACCGCGTCTGCTCAACGTTCAGGTCTGGGACCGCTCGATGGTCCATGCGGTGGAGAAAGCGATCTCCGCCGCCAATCTCGGCCTGACGCCGACAACCGAGGGGCAGGTCCTGAAACTGCGGATCCCCGAGCTCAACGAGGAGCGGCGACGGGAAATCGTCAAAGTGGCGCACAAATATGCTGAAGCCGCGCGCGTCGCCATCCGCCACGTCCGCCGCGACGGGCTCGATCTCCTCAAGAAGCTGGAAAAGGATCACGGCATCAGCGAGGACGATCACGAGCGTCATTCCGGAGAGGTGCAGAAGGCAACCGACGCCTCCATCGCTGAGGTGGAGAAGATGCTTGCCGGCAAAGAAAAGGAGATCATGACGGTTTGAGCGACGCTGCGAGCGCGAAAGAGACGGCGGCTGAGCCGCTGCAGGCGGGAAGCGACAGCTTCGAGGTGCCGCGGCATGTCGCCATCATCATGGATGGCAACGGCCGCTGGGCCGCGGCGCGCGGTCTGCCGCGCGTGGAAGGCCACCGCCGCGGCGTCGAAGCCTTGCGCCGGACCGTGCGCGCGGCGGGCGATCTCGGCATCTCGTATTTGACGATCTTTTCCTTCAGCTCGGAAAACTGGTCGCGGCCGGCCTCCGAGATCAGAGATCTGCTCGGATTATTGCGCCGCTTTGTCCGCAACGATCTCGCCGATCTGCACAAGAGCAATGTCCGCGTGCGCATCATCGGCGAGCGCGCGGACCTCGATCGTGACATCCGCCTTTTGTTGGATGAGGCCGAGGAATTAACCCGCAACAACGACGGGCTCACTCTGATCGTGGCGTTCAATTACGGCGCCCGCCAGGAGATTGCGCGCGCCGCTCGCCGGTTGGCGATCGAAGTGGCGGCCGGACGGCTCGCCGCCGATGCCATCACGCCCGACCTGCTCGCGCGTCATCTCGACGCGCCGGATTTGCCTGATCCCGATGTGATTGTCCGCACCAGCGGCGAGCAGCGGCTGTCCAATTTCCTGCTTTGGCAAGCGGCCTACAGCGAACTGGTGTTCGTGCCGATCAATTGGCCAGACTTCGACCGCGCCGCGCTCGAGGCCGCCATTGCCGAGTACCGTCGGCGCGAGCGCCGTTTCGGCGGGCTGGTCGCCCAGACCGGATCGTGATCACGCTCAATCATCGCGATACACGCACCGGCGGGAGCAATCGGCGGACCGGCGCCGGCGCGCGCAACCTGTTGCTGCGTTTTGCTTCAGCCGTCGTGCTCGCGCCGATTGTGCTCGCGGCCGCCTATGCGGGCGGGTGGTATTTCCTCGTTTTGTGCGGGCTCGGCGCTGGCGCGATCGTGTGGGAATGGACACGGCTGGTGACCGGTCATTCCGATCCGCGAATCCTGGTGCCAGGCTTTGTCGCATTACTGGCCGCCCTCGCCTGTGTCGGGGGCAATGCGCCGGTCGCCGCGGCGAGCGCTATCGCGCTTGGCGCCGTATTGGCGGGCGTCTGCGCCGCCCTCGGCCCTATGTCGGAGTTAACCAATAAATACCGCGGCCTGTGGGCCGCGGGCGGGGTCGTGTATGCGGGTGTCGCGTTTCTCGGTCCGGCGCTGTTGCGCGGCGGCAACGATCTCGGTTTTTCGGCGTTCTTGTTCTTGGCTGCCACTGTATGGATGACGGATATTTGTGCTTACTTGGTTGGCCGCGCCGTCGGCGGACCATTGCTCTGGCCGCAAGTGAGTCCGCACAAGACCTGGGCGGGCGTCATCGGCGGTCTGGCCGGGGGGGTTGCCGGTGGCACACTGGTCGCTTATGCGGGCGGAACAGGTAGTTTGGCTGTCGTGGGAGTAATTGCGTTGCTGCTTTCAGCGTTGGCGCAGGCGGGAGATCTCTTTGAGTCCGCGATCAAGCGGCACTTCGGTGCCAAGGATGCGAGTCAGCTTATTCCCGGTCACGGCGGATTGATGGATCGCCTTGATGGCTTTCTCGTCGCCGCGGCGGCCGCCCTGGTCATCGGCATCCTGCATCACGGGGCCTATGCGCCCGCTCGCGGCTTGCTGGTATGGTAGCGCCATGACGCAGACCCGGCCGCGAACGAAAATCGGATTGGCCGCCGCGCCGCGGACGATAACGCTGCTTGGCGCCACCGGCTCGATCGGATCGAGCACGGCCGATCTGTTGCGCCGCGATCCGGGCCGTTATCGGGTCGAGGCGGTGACCGCGCATCGCAACGGCGCGGCGCTGGCGCGGCTTGCGCGCGAACTCGGCGCGCGCTTTGCGGCAGTGGCCGATCCCGAATCCTACGCAGAGCTGAAGGCCGAACTGTCCGGCTCGCGGATCGAAGCGGGCGCCGGGCCGGAGGCTCTGGTCGAAGCTGCACAGCGGCCGGCCGAATGGGTCATGGCCGCGATCACTGGTGCCGCCAGCCTCAAGCCCACGCTTGCCGCCGCCGAACGCGGCGCGACGGTGGCGCTTGCCAATAAAGAGTGCCTCGTCTGCGCCGGCGCGTTGTTCATGCGCCGGGCGGCCGCGGCGGGCGCCACCGTGTTGCCGGTCGATTCGGAGCATAACGCCATTTTCCAGGCCTTGAGCGCGGGGCGGCGTGAAGATGTTCGCCGAATCGTGCTTACTGCGTCAGGCGGTCCCTTCCGCACCCTTTCACTCGACGCTATCCGCAAAGTGACGCTGGAGCAGGCGCTGAAACATCCGATTTGGTCTATGGGCCCGAAGATTACGATCGATTCGGCGACACTGATGAACAAAGGCCTCGAACTGATCGAGGCCCGCCATTTGTTCGACCTGGCGCCCGAGGAGCTTGACGTCGTCGTGCATGCGCAATCCGTGATTCATGGCTTGGTGGAATTTCGCGACGGTTCCGTCATTGCGCAGCTTGGTTCGCCGGACATGCGTATTCCCATCGCGCATTGCCTGGCCCATCCGGCGCGAATGCCGACGCCCGCCCAGCGGCTCGATCTTGCGCGCATTGCGACACTGACGTTCGAGGAGCCCGATCCGGTTCGGTTCCCGGCGCTGCGAATCGCGCGCCATGCGCTGGCTGCAGGCGGCGCCGCGCCGACCGTGCTCAACGCCGCAAACGAAGTCGCGGTGGCGGAGTTTGTCGGCGGCAGACTAGGATTTACCGGCATAGCGGCGTTGGTCGAGGCGACGCTCGATGCTGCCGAGCGCAGTGGCTCCATGGCGGAACCGCAATCGGTCGAGCAGGCTGTTACAATTGATCACAATTCGCGAAGGCTGGCGGCACAGCTGTTGCCCGAAATTGCCGCAATGGCATCCTAGTCAGGGCGTAAGTGGGGATATTCGGGGGCTCGAGAACGCGTCATGGGGACGAACATTCTGATGTACTTCCAGACGCTTGGCGGGGATGCCCTGCATTACCTCCTGCCGTTCGTGTTCGTATTAAGCCTTGTGGTTTTTTTCCACGAACTCGGCCACTTTCTGGTCGCCCGCTGGTGCGGGGTGCGAGTCCTGGCCTTTTCGATCGGTTTTGGCCCCGAACTCGTCGGGTTTTATGATCGCTATGGCACGCGCTGGAAAATCGCTGCCATCCCGCTCGGCGGCTATGTGCGATTTTTCGGCGACGAGAATGCCGCCAGTGTGCCGGATCGGGCACAATTGACGAAGATGGATGCCGGCGAGCAGGCGCAAAGCTTCGTCTTCCAGTCATTACCCAAGCGCGCGGCCATCGTCGCCGCCGGTCCGCTGGCGAATTTCGTTTTGGCGATCGTCATTTTTGCCGGGATCCTCATGATCTACGGCATGCAGACGATGAGCGCGCGTGTCGACGAGGTGCAGGCGGGAAGCCCTGCCGCGGCGGCAGGCTTTCAGCCGGGCGACCTGGTGCGCGCCATCGATGGGCAAAAAATCAGCGACTTCGCCGACATGCAGCGAATCGTCGCGGACAGCGCTGGCGAAACGCTGCACGTCACGGTGGAGCGCAAGGGTGTCGATGTCGGCCTCACGGCCACGCCGGTGCTGCACGAGGAGAAGGACATTTTCGGCAATGTCCACCGCATCGGCCTTCTCGGGATCAGGCGTTCGCCCGCCCCGGGCGACGTGAAATACCAGAAGGTTTCGCCACCCCAGGCGGTCTGGATGGGCGTGCAGGAAACCTGGTTCGTGGTCGATAAGACGCTGACCTATATCGGCCGCGTGGTCATCGGCCGCGAGCCGGCCAATGAACTCGGGGGGCCGATTCGCATAGCGCAGATGTCGGGCGAAGTGGCGAGCATCAGCTTCGTGGCGCTCGTTCATCTTGCGGGAGTGCTGTCGGTTTCGATCGGCCTGCTAAACTTGTTTCCGATCCCGCTCCTCGATGGCGGGCATCTCCTGTTCTACTCGATCGAAGGAATGCGCGGCCGGCCGTTGTCGGAACAAGCGCAGGAGGTGGGCTTTCGCATCGGTTTTGCAATCGTCATCATGTTGATGATATTTGCGACGTTCAATGACATCGTTCACCTGAGGGCATCATGATGCGTGCGCTGGGGCAGGGGACTTTGCAGGGGGCTTCGACTGGACAGCCAGTCACGCAGGGAGGAGGAATGCGACAATCGAGTCGATGACGAAGCGAAGCTAAAGGGGAATTCGGACGACCCGGCTGTTCGAGGTCGACCAGGGGAATAAGGGCGCTTTGCGCATGAATATGTGGGTGCGGGTGAAACGAGGGCTTGTCGCGGTTGGCTTGCTCCTCGCAGTGGGTCTCATTGGCTTTGAGTCCGGCTTTGCGTCCAGCGTGGCATTGGCCGCGCCCAGGGAATACTCGGCTGCGACTCAGATCGTGGTCGAAGGCAACCGTCGCGTCGATGCCGACACGATCCGCCATTATTTCAATGCAGAGCCCGGTGAGCATCTTGATGCGGACCAGATCAATGCCGGCATCAAGGCGCTCTATGCCTCCGGCTTGTTCGAGAACATCAGCGTTTCCGTACAGGGCAACCGCGTGATCGTGTCGGTCGTGGAAGCCTCGGTGATTGATCGCGTGGCGTTCGAAGGCAATCACCGGATGAAGGACGAGCAGCTGCAGCAGGAAATTCAATCGAAGGCGCGCGGCACGCTGTCCAAGCCCATGGTGCAGGCAGACACCGAGCGTCTTATCGAGGTGTACCATCGCGCCGGGCGTTTCGACGTGACCGTCGTTCCCGAGATCGTTCAGCGGCCGAACAACCGGGTCGACTTGGTCTTCGTCATTCACGAAGGCGAAAAAACCGGCGTCAAGGAGATCGATTTCGTCGGTAATCACGCCTTTTCGAGTTGGCGGCTGAAGGACGTCATTAAAACCAACGTTTCGAACTGGCTCAGCTTCCTGCAGACGACGGACGTCTACGACCCGGACCGCATCGAGGCCGATCGTGATCTTTTGCGGCGGTTCTACCTCCAACACGGATATGCCGACGTCCAGGTTATTGCCGCGACCGGGGTTTACGATCCCGCCAGGAAGGGTTTCGTCATTACCTTCACCATCGAGGAAGGTCCGCTATACCATTTCGGCAATATCGACATTCAATCCAATGTCCGCGCTGTCGATGGTCGGTCGCTGCGTTCGGTCCTGCTGACCTTCAAGGGCGACGTTTACAACGGCGACGGCGTGCAGAAGACGGTGGAGGCCCTTACTATCGAGATGGCGAGACGCGGTTATCCGTTCGGTACGGTGCGTCCGGAGGGCAACCGCGATCCGCAGACGCGAACGATCGGCGTCACTTATGTCGTGGACGAGGGCACGCGCGCCTATATCGAACGCATCAATATTATCGGCAACACGCGCACCCGCGACTACGTGATCCGGCGCGAGTTGGATATCAATGAAGGCGACCCGTACAACCGCGCTTTGCTCGACCGCGCTGAGCGGCGCATCAAGAACCTCAACTTCTTCAAGGACGTCAAGATCACCACCGAACCGGGCTCGGCGCCGGACCGGGTGATCGTCAATATCAATGTCGTCGAGCAATCGACTGGCGACTTCTCGATCATGGGCGGCTTTTCGACGGCGGAAGGCTGGATGGTGTCGGCGTCCGTTTCCGAGCGCAACTTGCTCGGAACCGGCCGGTTCGCCAAAGCCGAGGCTACCTATGGCGAGTATGTTCGCGCCGCCGAACTCGATTACATTGAACCGTACTTCCTCGGCGACCGCGTGAGCGCCGGTGTGAGTCTGTTTGGCAAACAAACACTGGCCAACAGCTATTTCTCCTACGGCACCGAGTCGATCGGCGGCTCGCTTAAATTCGGCATTCCGTTGCGGGAGGACTTCTCCGTACAGCTGCGATATTCGCTGTACACACAGTCAATCCAGCTGCCTTCGTATCTGGACGACTGCAACAATCTCAATCCGAATTTTTCGACCTCGTTCCCCACCGACGCCGCCATTAACGCCGCTACCACGCAATCGGTGCCTTGGCCCGGTTATAACAATCAAATCGCGGCCGGCGGGCAAACGAGTTGTTATGCGCTGGGTCAGGCTTCGCTGCCGATCCGCGAAGAGCTGCAAGCCGGTACAACGCTGACGTCGAGTGTAGGGTATGGGCTTGTGTACAATACGCTCGACAACAACAAGGACCCGACCAGCGGCGTCAATCTTAACTTCGGCCAGGATTTCGCGGGCGCTGGCGGCGACCAAGCCTACATCCGTTCAGTCGTTGACTTTCACAGCTATTACCAGCCCGTTTCCGACCTCACTGGCATCGTCCATCTGCAGGCCGGCGATATCTATGGCTTACAGAAGTGTCCGACGCCAAACACCTGTACGTCGAACAACGGCTACGTGAGTATGCTCAACGACTTCAAGATGGGCCCCAATCTGGTTCGCGGATTTGAGCCGGCCGGCTTTGGCCCTCGCGACATAACCCCCGGCACGTCGAACGATGCGATCGGCGGCACGATGTACTGGGGCGCCAGCCTGGAGTTCGATTACCCGCTGTACTTCCTCCCCAAGGATACCGGCTTTACCGGCGGCGTGTTCGTCGATTCCGGCTCGGTATGGGGTTACAAGGGCGAAACCCAATATCCGGCGACAGGGGAGGTCAACGGCACCGTGGCCGGTTCGGGCGGTAATTTCATCTGCCAGTGCGGCATGCAATACGCCGACTCCGATGCGGTGCGGGCGTCCGCCGGCGTCAGCCTCATCTGGAACTCGCCGTTCGGTCCGCTGCGCTTTGATTTCGCCTATCCGTTCTTGAAACAATCGTACGACAGAACGCAGTTTTTCGCCTTCGGAGGTGGAACGCATTTTTGATGTCTCCACGCGTCGCGTGACGGACGGCCGGATGCCTGGCCCGGTGCGAAGCGGCCACGAGCTGACGATCGGCGAGATCGCCGAGTTGACGGGTTCGAAGTTGCTGCCGGCGGAGCTGGCGGTGCGGCGCATCGCCAATTTCGCTGCGCTCGACACCGCCGTTCACTCCGAGATCGCTTTTCTGGACGATGAAAAATATCTGGGGGAACTCGCCGCCACCCGCGCCGGCGCGTGCCTCATGACGCCGCGTTTTGCGGCTTCGGCGCCGCCCGGTCTCGCCGTGTTGCTCAATGAAGAGCCCTACCGGGCCTTTGTCACCGTCGCCAAAACGTTGTTCCCCGGCGATCTGCGGCCATCATCGCTGTTCGAAACCAGAGAGCGTGCGACTGGCGCTCGGAGCGGCGTCCAGACCGGCGTCTATGTGCATGGCTCGGCACGGGTCGAAGCGGGCGTGTTCATCGATCCCCTCGCCGTGATCGGGCCGCGGGCGGAAGTCGGCGCCGGGACCTTGCTCGCAGCCGGTGCAGCGCTCGGCGCGGATGTTTGCATCGGCCGCCAGTGTACGATCGGCGCCGGCGCCACCATCCAGCACGCGTTGATCGGCGATCGCGTCGTCATCCAGCCTGGCGCGCGTATTGGTCTGGAGAGTTTCGGCTATCTGCCCGATTCACAGGGTTATCGGAAGATTCCCCAGATCCGGCGGATCATCATCCAGGACGATGTCGAAATCGGCGCCAATGCCGCTGTGGGCCGCGGTTCCACCCGGGATACCGTCATTGGCGAAGGAACCAAGATCGACAATCTCGTGCAAATCGCGCAAAACGTCAGCATCGGACGGCATTGCCTGATTGCCGCGCAAGCGGGCATCGGGGATAGCGTGATGGTGGGCGATTTTGTGATGATCGGCGGGCAGGTCGGCATTAGCGAGAATGTTACGATCGGCGATGGCGCCGTGCTCGCTCCGCAGAGCAGGGTGCAATCGGATGTTCCGCGCGGCGGGCGCTTCGGCCGGCCGCCGGATCAGCTGCGCGGGGGCGGAGGATGACTACTGAAACCCTCGAGGCGATCGAAATCCGCGACATTCTACGGCTGCTGCCCCATCGCTATCCGTTCGTCATGGTGGACCGCATCATCGATATTCGCGGCGATGAAAGCGGCGTCGGCATCAAGAACGTCACTATCAACGAACCGCAATTCCTCGGTCACTTCCCGGAAAATCCGGTGATGCCGGGCGTTCTGATGATCGAAGGCATGGCACAGACCGCAGCCGCGCTGGTGCTGCGGCTCACAAGCCCGAGCGAGCAGCGCGCGATGTTTCTGCTGACCATCGATCAGGCGAAATTTCGCAAGCCGGCAGTTCCCGGCGACAGGCTTGAATACCACGTCCGGAAATTCGCCCATCGCCGTACCATGTGGTGGTACCGCTGCGAGGCCAAGGTTGGCGCTGCGCTGATCGCCGAGGCCGACCTCGGCGCAATGTTCATCGAGGGTAAATCGTGATCGACCCGACCGCGCGCGTTGCCGAAGGCGCGCGCATAGGAGAGGGGGTGGAGATCGGGCCGTACTGCATTGTCGGCCCGCAGGTCGAACTCGGCGATGCCGTTCGCCTCATGGCCCATGTGCATGTCGCCGGTGTCACGCAGATCGGCGGCGGCACGGTCGTGTATCCTTTCGCCTCGCTGGGGACCCCGCCGCAATCTGTGCACTATCGCGGCGGAGCAACGCGGCTCGTTATTGGACCGCGCTGCGAGCTGCGCGAGGGCGTGACCATGAATACCGGCACCGAGGATGGCGGCGGGCTGACCAGTGTCGGCGAGCGTTGCCTGTTCATGGTCGGCTCGCACGTCGCTCACGATTGCCATGTCGGCAGCGGGGTGACATTGGCGAACAATGTCGTGCTTGGCGGACACGTAGCCGTCGGCGACAACGCTTTTCTCGGTGGCCACGCCGCGGTTCATCAATATGTCCGTATCGGCGAGGGCGTCATGATGGCGGGTTTGTCCGGCGCGGCGGGAGATATTATCCCGTTTGGCTATGCGCTCGGTCAGATCGCGGAGCTCGTTGGACTGAACGTCGTCGGCCTGCGCCGCCGCGGCGCGACAAGGGCCGACCTGCACCGGTTGCGCCGCGCCTATCGGGCCTTGTTCCTGGGCGAAGGCGTCTTTGCTGATCGGATAGAAGCTGTTGCGCGGGATTTTGCGGATGATCCGCTGGTTGGAAAGATCGTTGCCTTCGTCCGCGCCGGAGGAAATCGATCTTTGATGTTAGCGCGCGAACAGCGGCATGGCGAGGAGCATGGCGACGATGCGGCCTGACCCGCAGTTCGTTGCTGCGAAGCCGCAGGAAAATGCGATTGCAATAAATGATTCAATCGCGATCATCTGTGGCGGCGGAGCCATTCCGGGAGCTGTTGCCGAGGCGGTGATGCGGCGCGGCCGCCGGCCCGTCATGTTTGCGGTCAAGGGGTGGGCCGACCCGCAGATCGTGGGGCGCTACGCGCATCACTGGGTCGCGCTCGGTCAGGCAGGCCGATTTTTTCGCCTCGCCCGCGCAGAGCGCTGCCGGGAGGCGATCTTGATCGGCACCCTGGTGCGCCCGCCATTGGCGCAAATCCGTCTTGATTGGAAGGCAATCGGCTTGATGCCGCGCATCGTTCGCGCCTTTGCGGGCGGCGACGACCGGCTGCTCTCAGGCATCGCAAAACTGCTGGAGGAGGACGATCTGCGCATTGTCGGCGTCAAAGACGTAGCGCCGGACATCATTGTGCCCGAGGGAATGCTGGGCCGGTACCAGCCGTCGAGAGATGATCGCGCCGATATTGCACGCGCACTCAATCTGATCGCGACGCTTGGGCCATTCGACGTAGGGCAGGCCGCGGTGGTTGCCAACAACCACGTGCTCGCCGTCGAGGCTGCGGAAGGCACCGACAATATGCTTGCCCGTATTGCCGATTTGCGCAGACAGGGACGTGTTTCGACGCCGGAACGCACGGGCGTCCTGGTGAAGGCGCCCAAGCCGAAGCAGGATCGCCGGTTCGATCTGCCGACGATCGGCCCGCAAACAGTCGCCAATGTGGTGAACGCGGGCCTCGCCGGCATCGCGGTTGCGGCCGGCGACACCATGATGGCGGATCCCGCCGAGGTTATCGCCGCCGCCGACCGGGCCGAGGTCTTTGTCGTCGGAGTGGCCGAGGGCAAGGCGCAGTGAAGCCTGTCGCGCAAGGGCAGTCGCCGGCGATCTATCTGATCGCTGGCGAGGAATCCGGCGACGCGTTGGGCGCGGCGCTGGCGCGTGCGCTCACCGCACGGCAGCCCGGCGTGCGGCTTGCGGGCATCGGCGGTCGCGCCATGGCCGCGGCCGGCATCGCCAGTCCCTTCCCGATAGACGAACTCTCGATCCTCGGCGTGACCGCAATTCCGCTGCGGCTGCCGACGATCCTGCGGCGCATTCGCGAAGCGGCGAGTGCAATCATCGCCGCGCGTCCCGATGCTCTCGTCATTATCGACAGCCCGGATTTCACCCATCGCGTGGCTCGTCGCGTGCGGCGCGCCATGCCTTCGATCCCCATCGTCGACTACGTTTCCCCGCAGGTCTGGGCGTGGCGGCCCGGCCGGGCGCGGGCCATGCGCCGCTATGTCGATTGCGTGCTGGCGATCCTGCCCTTCGAGCCGGCGGCGCATCTGCGGCTGGGCGGTCCGCCTTGCCTCTATGTCGGCCACCCATTGATCGAGCGCACTGCTGACTTACGGCCCAATAACGATGAAATGCAGCGCCGGCCGGCCGATCCGCCGGTCATCTTGGTGCTCCCGGGCAGCCGCTCGAGCGAGCTGCGCCGGCTCCTGGCGATATTTGGCATGACGATCGCGCGCGCCGCTGCGCAGATCGGACCATCGGAGTTCGTCCTGCCAACGATGCCGCACTTGCTCGATCTAATCCGCGCCGGCGTGGCCACTTGGGCGGTGCAGCCCCGTATTGTGGTTGAGCCGGCCGACAAATGGACGGCGTTTCGCTCGGCCCGTGCGGCGCTGGCGGCCTCGGGAACGGTGACGCTCGAACTGGCGCTTGCCGCTATCCCGACGGTCGCTGCTTACCGGCTTTCGTTGATCGAGGAGGTGATCGCGCGGCTAATGCGGCAGCCAGAGCTTTCGACGGTGATTCTGGCCAATCTGGTCGTTGGTGAGAACGTTGTGCCGGAA
>JASHVN010000460.1 GCA_030044555.1 Xanthobacteraceae bacterium
TGCGCGAGCGGGTCGAGCACAGCATCGATCTGTCGTTCACCGCCCGTATCGGCACGCTCTTGGTCGGCTCGGTCTGGCTCACGCCCATCCGCATAGGCGAGACCAAGGCGCTCCTGCTCGGTCCGCTGACGGTCGAGCCCGCATTCCGCGAGCGCGGCATCGGCCAGGCCCTGATCGCCCGCGCGCTGAAGGAGGCAGCCGCAAAAGGCCACCGGCTGGTGCTCCTGGTCGGCGATGAGCCGTATTATGGAAAGAGCGGCTTCAAGCCAATTCCGCCCGGGCGCCTGACCATGCCCGGCCCCGTCGATCCGGCGCGGCTTCTCGTCGCCGAATTGGCCGATGGCGCCTTCGAGGGCGTCTGCGGGCGCGTGCGCGCCGAATGGGATAACGCGAACGGCTAAGTTCAGCGTCCCTCGCGCGCCCAGGTCCCCGCCAGGCTGCCGAGCAGCAACAAGAGCCCGAGCAGGCCGGTAAAGACCGGCAGCACGCCGATACCGCGCACCACGCTGGCGTCGGTCATCTTCAGGCCGATCCAGTTATCGCCCTGGTAGGTATCGCCGGAGCGCACGGCAATAATCCGTGGCACATCCAGGCCGTCGCCGTCGTCGAGCCGGCGCGAAGAGCCGCCGGTCGCCTTCGCGATCGGCGCCAGCACGTTGGTTGTCGAGGTCACTTCGGCGAATTCCAGCGGGTTGGCGGGGCCGATATTGACCATCGCATTGAGCTTGCCGTCGGTCGCACGCCACAGGCCAAGCTCGCTGGTGGCCACCGTGCTTTGCCAGAGCCCGGGCTGTGTCTTCTCCAGCTTGACGGTGTGCGTCGTGCCGGAGGGCGAGGTGAGCGTTACGTCGGCAACGGAATCGCCCATTGTCTGCCGTTGCACGATGAGATTGTGGCCGTTCACCTTGAGCCGCAGCGCTTCCTCTTCGAGATCCGGCTCCTTCATGAGCCAGTGCGACAGCCGGCGTAAGAGATCGAGTTGCGGCCCGCCGCCCTGAAATCCGCGCGACCACAGCCACATCTGGTCCGAGAGCAACAGCGCCACGCGCCCTTCGCCTTCGCGCGAGAGCACGAGCAAGGGCTTGTCGTCCGGTCCCTTCATCACCGTGGTCCCGCTGGTGTTCACGGTATCGACGACGCGGAACCACTGGCTCCAGTGCGGCGGATCGCTGTCGGATCCCTGCAGGCCGCGCGTCACCGGATGACGTTTGCCCAGATCGGTGAGCCGCGGGTGGAATGGCGCCACCGTGACCTCGCCATCGGGCTCCGCCGGCAGGATGGCATCGAGCGGCGTGTGCCAGATGCTGAACTGGCTCGCATAATCTGGCCCGGCATCGACCAGAACGGCGCCGCCGTCGCGCACGTACTGCGTGATGTTGTCGAAATAGATCATCGGCAACACGCCCTGGCGCGCATAGCGGTCGAAGATGATCAGCTGGAACTGATTGATCTTCTGCTGAAACAGCTCGCGCGTCGGGAAAGCGATCAGCGATAATTCGTTGATGGGGGTGCCGTCCTGCTTTTCCGGCGGCCGCAGAATCGTGAAATGCACGAGATCGACCGAAGGATCGGACTTGAGCAGGTTACGCCAGGTGCGCTCACCGGGATTGGGCTCGCCGGACACCAGCAGCACGCGCAGCTTGTCGCGCACGCCGTCGATCGAGACGACGGCGCGGTTGTTGACATTCGTCAGTTCTCCGCCGGGCAGAGGCGCGGCTTCGATCTCGACGATGTTTTGACCTTCGTGCGGGATTGGAATTTCGACGTTCTGCTGCACGCCGACCGGGACGTTCTGCGTCTGCAGCACCTCGCCGTCGCGGCGCACCGTGACCTGGGCGCTCGTTTCGCTGGCGCCGTGGTCCTCCACTTTGTAGGTGATGGTTTGCGACTGGCCGACGATGCCGAAGCGCGGCGCGGCGATGAGCGCGACGCGGCGGTCGCGTTCGTTCTTGTGGCCGGTGATGAGCGCCTGGATCGGTGCGTTGAAGCCGAGCGCACTCGCGTCGCTGGGCACATCGTGGACGCGGCCATCGGTAATCATGATGATGCCGGCCACCCGATCGGGCGGCACGTCGGCGAGCGCGGAGTTGAGCGCCGTGAACAGCCGGGTGCCGTCGTTCTCGCCGTCCGCCTGGCCGGCCTCGATCACCCGCGTTTCCAATCCGGGAATGCGGTGCAGCCGCTCGAGGAGTGCAGCGCGCGCTTGCTCGGTCTGCTTGGCGCGATCGCCGAAATTCTGGCTCGGGCTCTTGTCCACCACCACGACCGCGACCGAGGTGAGCGGCTGGCGGTCTTCTCGCGTCAGCGATGGATTGGCCAGCGCGAGGACGACGAGCGCGAGCGCAAGCGCGCGGATCGCGGCGCCGCGGCTGCGCGCCACGAACAGCACCAGCACGAGGATCGCCACCGCGACGATTGCGGCCCACAAAATGTGAGATCCGACCAGCGGGGCGAACGCAATGCCGAAGTTCAACGCGCTTCCTCCTATTGGCCCAGCCGTTCGAGCAGCGCCGGCACATGAACCTGGTCGGCCTTGTAGTTGCCGGTCAGCGTGTACATGACGATGTTGACGCCGGCGCGGAAGGCGAACTCGCGTTGGCGCGGCTCGCCGTCGACGATCGGCAGCATCGGCTGGCCATCCGGCTGTATCGCCCAGGCGCCGGCGAGATCATTCGAGGTGATGAGGATCGAGGAGACGCCGTCGCCCCCGCGTGCGGGACGGCTCTCTTCCTCTTGATCGCTCGTTGCCGGGAGTGCCTCGACCCACAGCTGACCGGTGCTGAAACGGCCGGGGAAGTCGCGCAGCAGGTAAAACGTCTTGGTGAGGACGTGGTCGCGCGGCACCGGCTCGAGCTGAGGAATGTCGAGCGAAGAAAGGATCTTGCGCAATTCCAGCATGCCTGGACTGCGGGTCTCGCCGCCGGCGCCCGGCGGCGCGTCAATGGCGTCGCGGGTGTCGAACAGCACCGTGCCGCCGTTCTTCATATAAGAATCGACGCGCTTGAGCGTCTCCTGTGAGGGCCGCGGCACACCCGGCACGATCGGCCAATAGATCAGCGGATAGAACGCCAATTCGTCATGGGCGATATCGAGCCCGATCGGGTCGCCGGCTTCCAGCGCCGTGCGTTGGGCGAGAAAGAGTGTGAGCCCCGCCAGTCCGGCTTTGCTGACCGCGTCCACATCGGAATTGCCGGTGACGACGTAGGCGAGCCTGGTTTGCAGCGCTGCCGGCGGCACATCGGAGTTCGAGGAGTCTTGCGCGTGCGCCTGTGTGAACGCGAGCCCAAGCAGCGCCGCCCCGATGATGGCTGCCGTGGTGGCGGCGCGCGAGCGGCGCGGCATGAGGCGTGCGATGCCGCCGCCGAGAACAAGGACGACCAGCGTGTCGAGCAGGATGAGGGCAAGCGCGGCGAGGAAGATCGGCCCGCGCAGATCCAACGGCTGGCTGGTGCGGTAGATTTCGCGGCTCGCATTGCCGAGCGGCGCGAAATCCAGCGGCTTCAATTGATCGTTCGCCGCCAGTGTGTTGACCGCAAAGAAGCTCTCCGGCGGACCATAAAAGCCGGGCGGGTGATCGGCGGTGGCCCTTCCGGAAAAATCGGCAGGAACCGGGCGCGCGGTCGGCGGCGGCGAGACAAAAGTGCCGAAGCCGTCGAGTATGCGGGTCGGCGGCACCGCCTCATGCACGGCGTTGGCATCGGCATTGGCGGTGCGAGCCACGTTGGTCGTACCCGCGAGGTCAACGATGCGCTTGAGCATTTCGACAAACGTGCCCGATAGCGGCAGATTCGACCAGCGGGTATCGCCGGTGACATGAAACAGGACGATCAAGCCCTTGCCGCGGCGTGCGGCGGTCACCAGCGGCGTACCGTCGGCAAGCGTCGCCCAAGTGTTATCGGAGAGCGTCGCATCAGGTTCGGCCAGAACCTGCCGATTGACAGTCACGTCGCTGGGCACCTGCATCCCGGCGAAGGGGCTTTGGCGTGAGAACGCGGCGAGCGGCTGCGGCTGATCCCAGCTCAGGCTGCCGCCGAGGATACGGCCGCCGCGCCGCAATTTGACCGGCACGAGATCGTCATCCTCGGACGCAGCCAACCGCGGGCCGGCAAACCGAATGAGCACGCCGCCGTCCTCGACCCATTGCGCCAAACGATCGTGCGCGTCGCCCGCAACGGTGCCGACATCGGCCAGGATCAGCACCGGAAGCCTTTCGTCGATAAAGTGTGTCACCGCGTCGGCCGCCGACTCACCCTGGGCGAGTTGCAGGTCGGCGAATGGGCTGAGCGCGCGCTGGATGTAATAACTCGACGACAAAAGCGGTTCGTCGGTGTCGGCGGTCGCGGCCGAGACGATGCCGATAGTGCGTCGGCGCCAGCGCTTGTCGAGCAGTTGCACGGCGCCCGCGGAGCGCTCGCCAACGATCTCGATGCGTGCAATATCGTTGCGGATCTCAACCGGCAGATCGAAACGGGCCGTGGTGTCGCGCGCTCCGGTCTTGAACGTGAACGGCGCCTCGCCGAGCGACAGGCCTTTAAGATCGAGCGCGCGCACCATGCCGGACTCCGCGCCATCGGAATTCACGCGCAGGACTTTCACCGAAAGCCCGCCGGCCGCGTTATCGGCCGCCGCGAGCGCCCGCGCGCCCGGAATGCCGCCGGACACGATCGTGAGCGGGCGCCGGCCAAGCGTCCGCGCCAAATCTGCGACGAACTTGCTGCCGCCGCCCGCATCGGTTCCGTCCGACAGCCACACCAGCTCCACGTTCTGCGTCGCGGCAAGAAAGCGGGCAATGGCCGGGAGTGCGTCTTCGCGCACGATCGTCTGCGGCACCGGCTGCATCTGGTGCAGGCGTACGCGCGCGGATTCGGCAGGCTCAAACGAAATGTCACGGGTGCCGTCGGAGAGCGGAATGAGCGCCACGGCGCGGCGATCGTCGGTGGCGCGCGCGATGATATCGTCGGCAGTGCGCACGCGCGCGTCCCAGGTCGACGCGGCCGCCCAGCCATCGTCGATCAGGATCGCCACCGGCGCGCGCGTCTGCGTCGCGGCCAGCGGCGGGTGCCACAGCGGCCCGGCCGCGGCGATGATGATGAGGGCGGCGAGCGCGAGCCGCATCAGCGTCAACCACCACGGCGTGCGCGCGGGCGTCTCTTCTCTGGGCGCGATTTCAAGGAGAAGCCGCGTCGGCGGAAAGTCGATGCGCCGCGGCCGCGGCGGAATCATCCGCAACAGCCACCACAGCACCGGCAGCGTCAGCAGGCCGATGAGGACCAGCGGTTCGGCAAAGCCAAGCGGTAGGCCGCCAATCATGCCGGCATCCTCGAATCAATCGCGGCGCGCGGACCCGCACCGATATCCATCGCGGCGGCACCAATGCGGGCATGCAGCGCGAGCAGGAGTTCGCTCGCCGGGCGGTCGGTGCGGTGGATGGTGAAGCTCCAGCCGAGCCGGTCGGTCTCGCTGCGGATCTCATCGCGATGGCGCTTGATGCGCGCCGTATAGTCGACCTTCCAGGTCTCGGCGCGGCCGGCGGTGATGCGGCCGGCGCCTTCCGGCTCGACAAATTCGATGCGGCCCCAATAGGGGAAAGTCTCCTCGGCGGGATCCACGATCTGCACAACGTGCCCGCGTGCACCGCCGCCGGAGAGCCGCGTGATCGTGTGCCGCACTTCGCCGATCTCGCTCCAGAGGTCGGAGAGCAGCACGATTTCGGCGAGCGGGGACGGCGAAAAATTCGGCGGCAGGCTACTGCGCTCGCCGCGATCATGCACGATCGACTGCGCCATCAGCTCTACGACGTTGCGGCTGCCGGTCGGGCGCATCAGGCCGGGAATGCCGACGCGTTCACCGCCCTCGACCAAAACCTCGGCGAGCGCCAGCGCAATGACCAGCGCGCGGTAAAGCTTGGGGTCGCGCGCGAGCGGCGAAACGAAGTTCATCGAGGGCGAGCGGTCTGGCCAGATCCAAACCGTGTGTGCGGCCTCCCATTCCTGCTCGCGCACATAAAGATGATCGTCGCGCGCGGAGCGCCGCCAATCCACGCG
>JASHVN010000461.1 GCA_030044555.1 Xanthobacteraceae bacterium
GACGACGATCAACAGCGGCGGCACGCTCGATCTCGGCGGCACCACGCAGACGCAAGCCGCCGTCAATCTCGCCGGCGGCACCATAGAGAACGGCGCGCTCGATGCGCCACTCAATTCGACCGGCGGCACCATCGACGGCCTCGGCGGCACCGCGAGCGTGACCGCGAGCGCCGGCGTCACCATCGTCCAAGGCGCCAATGGCTATACGGGCGCGACCAACATCAATGGCGGCACGCTCGACGTCATCGGCTCGCTCACCGGCACCTCGGGCGTCAACGTGAACGTGGGCGCCACCGTGACTGGCGCAGGCACAGTGCCGGCGCTCGACGTCAATTCCGGCGGCACGCTTGAGCCCGGCACGGCCGGCCTGCCCGGCACCGTCATGACGATTGCCGGCAATCTCACCTTTGCGCCGGACGCGAACTACGTCGTCTCCATCAACGGCACGACATCGACGCTGGTCAACGCCGACGGCAGCGCGTCGCTCGCCGGCGCCGTACAAGGCAACCTGTTGCCGGGCGTCTATACCAACAAGCCGATCATCATCCTCGATCCGGGCACGGTCACCGGCACGTTCGTGGGTTTCAGCGGCAACGCGCCGGGCTTTTCGGGGACGCTGAACTACGCGTCTAACGACGTGACGCTCAGCCTCACGGCGCAGCTCGGCGCGGGCACTGGCCTCGGCGCCAGCCAGCAGAACATCGCGACCGCGATCAACAATTACTTCAACAGCGGCGGCGCGCTGCCGGCGAGCTACTTTCCGTTGTTTACGCGCAGCGGCGCCGGTCTCACAAACGCGCTGACGCAGATAGGCGGCGAGGACGCCGCTGGCGCGGAGACGAGCGCGTTCGGTCTGATGAACCAGTTCTTGAATCTGTTGCTCGATCCGTCGATCGACGGCCGGGGCAGCGGGACAGGAAGCTCCGCGCTCGGCTTCGCGCCCGACCAACAGGCGAACCTGCCGCCCGATGTGGCGCTCGCTTATGCGGACGCGCTGAAAGCGCCGCCGCCGGCAAGCTTCAACCAGCGTTGGACTGCCTGGGCCTCGGGCTTCGGCGGCAGCGCCATCAGCGACGGCGATCCCAGCGCCGGATCAAACACCGTCACCACCGGCACCTACGGCTCTGCGGCCGGTTTGGATTATCGCTATTCGCCCGACACCGTGCTCGGCTTCTCGCTCGCCGGCGGCGGCACCAACTGGACTCTCGCGCAAGGCCTCGGCACCGGGCGCAGCAACGCTTTCCTCGCCGGCGTCTATGGCGTCACTCATGCGGGACCGGTCTATCTCGCCACCGCGCTTGCCTTCGCCAACAACTGGTTCACCACCAACCGCACGGCGTTCGCCGGCGATCAGCTCAGCGCGGACTTCCAAGGCCAGAGCTACAGCGTGCGCCTCGAAGGCGGCTATCGCTTCGGGTTAGGGTTGGGGCTTGGCATCACGCCCTATGCGGCGATCCAGGCGCAGGATTTTCACACGCCGGCTTATTCCGAAGCCGACCTCACGGGCGGCGGCTTCGCCCTGTCGTACAACGCCCAGAACGGCACCGACGTCAGGAGCGAACTGGGCACGCGCTTCGACGATCTCACCGCGCTCGGCAATCTGCCGCTGGTCCTGCGCGCCAAGCTCGCCTGGGCCCACGACTGGGCGAGCAATCCGGCGCTCAATGCCGCATTCGAGTCGCTGCCCGGCACAAGTTTCACCGTCAACGGCGCGCCGATCCCGCACGACTCGGCGCTCACTTCAGCCGGCGCGCAATTGTTCTTCACGCCCAACTGGTCGTTCCTCGCCAAGTTCGACGGCGAATTTGCCTCCGGCGCGCAGAGCTACGCCGGATCAGGAACGCTCCGCTATACGTGGTGAGTTATTCGCTCTCCTCGCGCCAGGCGGGGAGAAGGCAAGCTCAATGCGGCGTGTCGGCGTAGCCGTCGTTGTCCGCGGCGGCGGGAGGCGGTGTCGACGCCTCTGACGCCGCACGGAATATGTGCTGCAGCCAGTCAAACGGCGTGTTGGGGGCCGGCGGCGCACCGGCGCCGGCAGCTTCCGGCCGCGGCATCGGCAGGGGAATGGCGCCCTGCGCCAGCTCGAACGTTTTCGGACGCTTGCGCGGCAGCGGCACGATGCCGGCGATCGGCAGGCCGGGCGGCAGGGATTCGACTGCGGGCGGCAGCGCTGTGGGCCAGTTCTCCGGCGCCGGTTGCTGCGCGGCGACCTGCGTGCCGCTGTCGGGACCGTTGCTCGGCGCCGCATAGGCCGGCGGACCGGAGGCGGCCAAGTCCGCCGGGCCGGTTGCTCCCGGCGCTGATGCTGGTGCTGTCTCTGCGGAGGGCGCATCGGCCGGTGCCGCATTGTTTGTTGCGGCACCCGTCTGCGCCATCCCTGCCGGAGCCGAGGGTGCATTGGACGCGGCCACATTTGGGAATGCTGGATCTGCCGGCACGGCGTTTGGCATGGCCACGTTTGCCGTTCCGCCTGCAGGCGCCGCGGCCGCGGCATTTGCATCGGACGCCGGTGCATTTGCGTCCGCATCCGTTGCTGCCGCCTTGGCTTCGACCACGGACTGTGGCGACATTTGCGTCGAGCCCGTTGCGCCATTGTCGCTCGGCGCTGCCGCCGGCGCGTCCGCCAGGCTGCCTGCCGGGGCCGCGTCGGCGATGCGCTGGAATGTCGGTGTCTGCGGCGGACCCACATAGGTGCGGACGAAAGCGGTAATGGTCCACATTACCACCGGGATCGCGGTGAGAACCGCCACCAGAATGATGATGC
>JASHVN010000462.1 GCA_030044555.1 Xanthobacteraceae bacterium
ATGCTGGCCGAGCAGCGCAACCGCGCGAACCGGAATGCCGTTAGGCCGCACGATGATCGGGGTATCGCCAAGCGCGTTGCCAAAATCGGCGTTGCCCGCACCGACCTGCTTGGCGACATCGACGCCGCCTTGCGCCGTCTGAACTGTCACGGCGAGGTTGTCGGCTTCGAAGTAGCCGCGTTTGCGGGCCACATGAAAAGGAATAAACGCCGGCAGGAAGCTCGGTGCCGGGAACAGATATGTCATGGGTCGAGGAGAAGCCCAGGCAGAGCGACTGAACCCGGCCATGAACAATCCGCCGACCGCGGTGCGTCGGGTTATTTGCATACGCGTTTTCTCCTCTGCAGATTGGTCGTCCGACCCGGCCAATGTAAGCCCGTTATCCCGCTTCTGGCGCTGCAGTCCCTTCGATCTGGATGCGGTAGCCGGAACGCACGTTCGGCCAATAATCCCAGATCGCCTTGTGATGCGTGCAGCGATTATCCCAGAACGCAATCGAATGGGCGCGCCAACGGAAGCGGCAGGTCCACTCAGGTTTGTTGCAATGATCGATCAGAAAGCGCAGGACCCGCTCACCTTCGAGCGCTGGCAATTCGTTGATTTTCGCCGTGAAGTCTGTATTGACGAAAATCACCTGTTTGCCGCTCACCGGGTGTTTGATGATCACCGGATGGACTGAAACCGGCGTACCGGGACCAAATACGCGCGTGCCGTCGTGAGTCGCGGTTAATCCGGCTAGGTAAGCTTTCATGCGCGGCGACAGGGCATCGTATGCTGCGTACATGCTCGCAAACATCGTATCGCCGCCACCGTCGGGCGGCACCGTGTGATTGTAGAGAATGCTGCCGAGCGGCGGAGTGGCTGCACACGATTGATCGCTATGGAAATTTTCACCCGAAATCTGCGTCGAGGTTTCGTCGTAGTGAAACTTTCTCACGTATGGATTATCGGTCGTCTTGCTGATCGTGGACTTGCCGACGTGACTGCCGAGCGGGCCGAAGTAACGGCCGAGACGAATTTGATCCTCGAAGCTGATCTTCTGGTCGCGGAAGAAGATCACCTGGTATTGGATGAACGCCTGGTGCAGTTCCTCAACCTGTTTATTCGGCAGCGGCTTGGTCAGATCGATGTTGCCGATTTCCGCGCCGATATGCGGAGAGAGCGGCTCAACGGTAATGGCTTCGTACCCCATGGTGTTTTCTCCGTTCTTGCCAACGCGGCCTCATTCGATTTTTTTGATCCCGGCATGGGCGATGACTTTCGTCCAGCGCGCGACGTCATCTTGGACGAACGCGCCGAATTCCTGCGGGCTCGAAGTTGCAACGTTCGTTCCCATCTTGTGAACCAGATCGACATAGTGGCTGTCATTGGCGATCGCCCGGGTTCCCGCGTTAAGGCGATCAATCACCGCCGCCGGAGTGCCCCCCGGCACGAAGAGCCCCGTCCAGGCGCTGACGTCGAAATTTGGCAGGCCGGATTCGGCCAAGGTCGGAATATCCGGCGCTGCGGCGGAGCGCTCTTTTGTCGTCACCGCGATCGCGCGCATTTGCCCGCTTCTTGCCAGCGGCAACGCATTGGGAATGGTCTCGAGCATCATCGAGACGCGTCCCGAAATCAGGTCCGGCACTGCGGCGCCGCCACCCTTATAGGGCACGTGCAGGATGTTGATCTTCGCCTCCTCCATGAACAGTTCACCGGCAAGATGCGACACAGAGCCGACGCCTGCCGACGCAAAACTGAGTTTCCCGGGATTTTTTTGGGCGTAGGCGATCAGCTCCTGCAGATTTTTCGCCGGGATCGACGGGTTTATAATCAGAAGAAGCGGCAACTTGTGCAGAATCCCAACCGGCGCGAGGTCACGCGCCGGATCGTAACGCAGGTGCTCATAAAGTGCGGGGCCGATGCCGAGCGTTCCGTTGGTGCCGAACAGGATCGTATAGCCGTCCGCCGCCGCGTGGGCGACCAGCTCTGCCCCGATCTGCCCTCCGGCGCCCGGCCGATTATCGACCACGATTTGCTCGCCGAGCTCGTGCGACATCGACGCGGCAACGGCGCGGGCAAGCACATCCGATGATCCGCCGGCGGCGAACGTCACAACCATGGTGACCGGCCGTTTCGGGTAAGCCCCCTCCGCAGCCAGCGCGCCGCAGGCGATCGCCAAGATCGACAAAATCGCGAGCAGCAGTCGCGCCGGGAATACTGACATCGAAAACCCGTCCTCCTCGCTCCGCCGCGGCAAACTCCGCCCGCGAACACCGGCATGTTACGAAGCCGCTCCACCTGATACAATTATAAAAGTCCTGATATTAGATATGCAGGATGGTTATAAGGACGCGCCTGCATGAATCTGCGACAGATCGAATCTTTTGTGCATGTCGCGGAGTCTGGAAGTTTCAGTCGCGCCTCGGCGCTGATCGGACTGACGCAGCCAGCCGTCAGCCGTCAGGTGAGCGCGCTCGAAGCCGAGCTTCGTTTCAAACTCTTGCACCGCAATGGCCGTGGCGTGCTGCTCACCGATGCTGGCCAGCGCTTTCTGATGTATGCGAAGGGGATACTCCACCAGCTCGAAGGCGCCCGCCACGCCGTCACCGGCAGCGAGGCCGACCTTGCAGGCAAGGTCGCGATCGGCCTGCCGCCGTCACTTGGTCAGGTGCTGACGCTTCCGCTGGTCAAAGCGTTCCGCGAGCGCTATCGCGCGGCCGAGCTCACGATCATGGAGGCGCTGAGCGTTCCCTTGCAGGACCGCCTCCTTGCCGGCGGCCTGGATGCAGCGGTTGTTCATAATCCGGCACCGTCACCGCTGGTGACGATCGAGCCCATACGCACTGAATCGCTATGTCTGCTGAGCGCCGCGCGCGGAACACGACCGCGCCCGGTACCGTTCGACACACTTTCGAGATTCGAGCTCATTTTCCCAGGCGCGCCGCACCCAATTCGCTCACTCGTCGAGGCTGAAGCGTTGCGACGCGGCGTCGCCCTAAAGGTGGTGTTGGAGATCGATGCAATCGGCATGAGCCTGCAGCTCGTCGCGGAAGGCTACGGGCACGCCGTTGTCCCATATAATGTCGTTCGCGCGGGAATGTCGGGCGCGGGGGTCGTCGCCCGCCCAATTGTGCAGCCAACGCTCAACAGTACCGTCGCACTGATCACGCCGGCGCGCCGGCCAAGTACGCTGCTGGCCCGTGGAGCAACCGACATTCTGCGGCAGGTCCTAACGCAGACACTGCGCCGGAAGCTCCCGTCGCGTGAACATTGAAAACCAAGCCGCAGTCTCCAGTCCCTAATGTCCCGATTCCGAAGTTCGCATCATTGCGAGGCACGCTCGTTTTGAGGCGCGCTCGTTTTGCGGACATGATGTTATGGTGTCAGATCGATCTTGCCGGCGGCCGCGAGTTCAACCAACTGCTTGTGCGCCTGCTGTGCCAGGTAACGGCGCATCCGAATGACTCCCGCATCGTGCTGGTAAAGCATCTCGAACTTTTCGAGGCCGGGGCGCAGATCGGCTAGGATTTCGCGATCCTGTTCAAGCACGATCCAGTGCCGTGCCTCGATATTTGTCTTGTACAGGAACCGCCAGACATCGCGCTGCCAGCCGCTGACCTTGCGGGTCCGCCAGAAGAAAACGCACATCGTGTTTTCGTCGATCGGCGTGCCAAAGCCGACGATGCCGAAATTACCGCCCGGACCGCCCGATGGCGGATAAGGGATTTCCAGCCGAACATAAAGCGCGCCATCGTCGACCAATTCGCTCCAGTCGAAATTCACGTCGCGCTGTCCGGTCTTCTCAAAGACAAAACCGTGCGGCGTACCTCGCGTCGTAAAGTGCGCCTGAGTGTCACCCTGATACATCGTGTGCGAGTTGGCGTGCAGGAACGTGCCATGCATTGGATCCATCAGGTTGTCGAAGGCGTATCGCCACGGGATCTGCCAATCGGCGTAGCAGAGGAACTGCGAGTATTCGGGCGCCACCAACTGCTCCGGCGGCTCGAAATCCGGCGCGCTCTCGTGCAGCGCGTCGCCGAACCAGACAAAAATGGCGCCGGCCACCTCGCGCGAGGGATAGGTCTTCACCGCTTTCTTGCCTTCGAGCGGACAACCGGGCTGGCCGGGCACGGCGAGCACCCGGCCGTCGGG
>JASHVN010000463.1 GCA_030044555.1 Xanthobacteraceae bacterium
CCGAGATCCGGCGGCACGTTCTCCTTCATATTGAGGTAAATGTCGGTGGTCAGCACTTTGACGTTACCCGGCAAGCCGACCAGCGCCGGCACCTCGAAGGCCTCGATCGAGCGCACCACCATGAGCAGCGCAACCGCGGCAAAGCCCGGCAATGCGAGTCGCATGGAAATGCGTGTCACCGTCTGGACGACGCCGGCGCCGCACATGCGGGCGGCCTCCTCATGTTCGGAGTTTGCCGCCTGAAAGACCGAGGAGAGCAGGAGGAAAGAAAGCGGCGACCACAAAAATCCTTCGATCAGAATCATGCCTGACATGGAATAGACGTTAAAGCGAGGAAGCCCGAGCGCGGTGACGACATCGTTCAGCGGTCCAGCCCGGCCGAGCAGGAACAACCAGGCAATCACATAAAGAACATAGGGCGTGCCGAGTGAAATGATCGCCGTCAGATAGGCGAGTGCTTTGAAGGGCGCGTTGGTGCGCTCGACCAGCCACGCCACGAACCCGCCGAAACACAGCGCGATCAATGTCGCGCCGAGACTGAAGGTCAGCGAGTTCGCCAAGCTGCCAAAGAACTGGCGGTCGGAGAGCAGGCGCCGATAGTAGGCGAACGTGAAATCGCCGAGCCCACCTTTCACCGTCGTGGTGTGCAGACTGCCCTGAACGAGGAACCACAGCGGCGGAACGACGAGCAGTAGCAAAACAATGGTCAGCACCGCGACCAGCGCGCGCGTCGGGTCGGGCGCGATTCCAATCCAGTTGGCGGGTTTGAATCTATCGGAAGCAAGCGACATGCCGGTGCGGACCCGCTAATTTCTCCGTTCTGCGCGATGCAGGACACCAAAGCAGTCCGCAAAGCGGTCAACTGATCGGCGCATTACGGGAACAGCTCGTTCTTGATCTTCACCCAGCGTTCGATGTTGGCGCTCATGGTCGCCGGCGAAATGAAGTCCGCCGCAAAACCGCCGCCCTCAGGTTTCAGACCCGGCACCTTGGCGGGCACCGACGGCATCGCCGGGAGGTAGTCGACATCGGCAAACACGCGCTGTCCTTCTTCCGACAGCAGAAAATCGATCAGCAATTTGGCGGCGTTCGGATGCGGCGCGTTCTTGACGAGGCCGATGGAATGAAACGGCGCAGGGATCGGCTCAACTTTGAGCCATGCGACTGGCGCGCCCTTTTGCGCGCTGATCTCTGCATGATGGTTGAAAATGCTCAGCGCAATCGCGTACTGGCCGACGATGACTTGATCCAAAATGGCGCGGTTGGTCGCGTCGACATTGACAACCTCTTGCTTGGCGAGCGCGCGCAGGAACGCCATGCCCTTGTCCTCGCCCATGCTCATCAGCACCGCGCCGACATAGGCGGGCGCGCCGGACGACGGCTCGGTGCTCCAGGCGATCTTGCCCTTCCATTTCGGATTGAGCAGGTCCTGCGCCGTCTTGATCTCGTCCTTGCCGACGAGGTCGGTGTTGATGCCGGGAGTGAGGAAATAGAGGACCAGCGCGTTCCAGCGGCCTTCGGGGTCGCGCAACGCTGCCGGGTACTTGTCCGCATCGGTTGGCACGAATTTCTCGACCAGCCCGGCCTTGAGCAAAGGTGGGGTCGTGGCGATGCCGTCAAATACATCGCCCTCGACCTTGCCGGCGCGCGCCTCGTCGAGGACCTTGATGGCATTGGGGCCGGAATCGCCGCGCGAATACTGTACGTCAATGCCGGGATATTTCTTGTTGAAAGCGGCGACGAGCGGCCGCACCGCCTGATTGACGATCAGCGAGGTGTACCAGACCACCTTGCCTTCCTTTTTTGCCGCCGCATAGAGCGCGTCATCCGCTGCGTACACGCGCGGGATGAAAGCAATGAAGGCCGTAATGAAAACGATAACGCGGCATAGCGACGGCGCTCGCCCCCGCAAGAGCGGGGACCCGGTGGGAATTCCTGCGTGTGCGGGAAAGAGCGGATGACTGCCACACTTCATCATTGCGGATACCAGCTCGGCTTGCGTTTTTCCTTGAAGCTCGCGATGCCCTCAAGCGCTTCCGCGGTGCGCGGCGGCCCGTGCGACGGTTTCCGCGCAAGAATCGCCTCGACGGTCGGCGCTACGGAGTGCTCCATTCCATCTTTGAGCGCCCGCTGTGCACCGGGCGCGCCGAGCAGCAGCGCATCGATGACCTCAGCCAATTTCCCGTCGAGTTTTTCGGCCCGCACGACCTCATGAACAAGGCCAATGCGCAACGCCTCGAGCGCGTCAAAACGCTCGCCGCTCAGCCCATAGCGGCGAAAGCTCCGATGACCGATCGCGCGGATCACAAACGGCGTTACGCCGAGCGGCGGCATACCGACGCGCACCTCCGGTATGGAGAAGAACGCCTCTTCCGCCGCCAGTACGATGTCGCAGCATGCGGCTATCGCCGCTCCGCCGCCGATCGCTGCGCCGTGCACAGCGGCGATCGTTGGCTTTGGCAGCCGGTCGAGCGCGCCCAGCATATCGACGATCGATGTGGGCGTTGACGATGGTTCGGGTGCGTTCGCCCGCGCCACGAGATCGGCGCCGGAGCAAAAGTGCTTGCCGGCGCCGCGAAACACCACGATGCGCGTGCGATCGTCAGTCGACAGCTTGGCGAATTGCTCGACCAATGTGTCCAGCACCCGCTGATCAATGGCGTTGGACCGCTCGGGACGATTGAGCAGGATCGTAGCGATGCCGCGCGCGGAAACATTGACCTCGAGGCCGTTACTCATCGGAACAGATCCTGCGTGACTTTCTGCCATTTCGGCAGCGACCGGTAAATCTCCCCGGGCTCCATGAAGTTAGCGCGGAAGCCGCCGTCGTTCGGCCGCAGGCCCGCGACCATTGCGGGCACGCTCGGCAACGCCGGCAGGTAATCATTTTGCGCGAAGATCTTCTGGCCGTCCTCGGACAGCAGGAATTCCAGCAACAATTGCGCCGCGTGCGGGTGCGGCGCGTTTTTCAGCAGAGCCACGGAGTCGAAGCTCGCCGGCACCGGCTCGAGCTTGAGCCAATCGACCGGCGCCCCCTTCCGCGCGCTGATGACCGCGTGGTTGTTGAGCGTCATCAGGTTGATCCAGTATTCGCCGGCAATCACCTGATCGAGCACGGCGCGCGACGAGGCATCGACATTAACGATCTGCTGGCGGGAGAGCGCGCGCAAATAATCCATGCCCTTGTCTTGGCCCATGGTGGCGAGGATGTTGCCGACAAAACCGAAGGCGCCGATGACCGAACTGCCGTTCCAGGCCATCTTGCCCTTCAATTTCGGATCGAGCAGATCCTGATACGTCTTCGGCGCCAGGTCTTTCGGCAAAAGTTCGGTATTGATGCCGAGTGTGAACACGTACATGATCTCGGCGATCCAGTAGCCGTCCTTGGCCTTCAGCTCCGGCGGATAGCTTGAGGCATTGGGTACGGTGAAGGGCGCAAGCAGGCCGGCTTGCTGCAACGGCAGCATGTTGGAGACGCCGTCGAGAATGTCGGCTTGCACGTTGCCTGACTGGCCCTCCGCCAGGATCTTCGTATAAGTCGCGATATCGTCGGCGCGGGTATATTGCAGCGTCACGCCGGGATATTTCTTTTCAAAAGCAGCTTTCAAAGGACGGATGATCTGGTTGACGATCAGCGTCGTGTACCAGACCACCTGTCCTTCTTTCCTGGCACCATCGATCAGCGATTGATCGGCTGCCGAGGCAGTCCGTGCCGCCAACGCCGCGATTGCGATCGTGAGCAGAAAGCCGAAGGCTCGATAAACGGCTCGATTGCGCCGTGATCGGCTAGGCCGCCCGCCTTCTCCATCTTGGCCGATGCGTGACCACATGGTTCACGCGCTGGCCCGCTTGCGTTTGAAGTGGCCATAGCCGGGGCGGTAGCTCTTCTCGTCGAGGAATTGCTTCATGCCTTCCTCGCGGCTGTTTTCCCTGTCGTTGTAGCGCAGCGCATCGCTCTTGGCGTTCAAGTAATCCTGCGCTTGCGGTTCATTCATGAAGCGCACGGCGCGGATCGCCTCCTTGGTGTAGCGCATCGCTGCCGGGCTTTTCTCCATCAGCTTCTTGGCGAGCTTCGTCGTTTCCTCGCGCAGCTTATCCTTGGGATAAGAGAAATTGACGAAGCCCATCTGTTTGGCCTGCTTGCCGTCGAATGAGTCTCCGGTCATGGCGTAATAGAGCGCGTCGCGATAATTCAGGGTCTGCGCCACGTTCCACGAGACGATGCCGCCGGGCAGGATGCCCCAATTGATTTCCGAGAGTCCGAACATGGCGTCATCGGCCGCGAGCGCGAAGTCGCATGCGCACACCTGCGTGAACGCGCCGCCGAAGCAGTAACCGTTGACCATGGCGATGGTCGGCTTGGGAAATGTCGAGAGTTTTTGCCAGCGCCAGTTGTTCGAAGCACGGCGCAACTTGTGCCGCGCCGCGGCGTCGCCGGCATTAGCGCGGAAATAAAGTTTAATGTCCTGTCCGGCGGAGAACGCCTCAGTGCCGGCTCCGGTGAGCACCAAGACCTCGGTCGCGGGGTCGACCGCGAGCATGTCGAGCACTTCATCCATTTCGAGGTGAACTTGAGGGCTCATGGCATTGCGCTTTTCCGGCCGATCGATCATCAGCCAGGTAATGCCTTGATCGCTCTCGACGTTAATTGCTTCGTATTTCTTGCGCGCAGTCATGGCTCTCTCTCTCCCTTTGTGTGGCTTTTGCCCCATTCAACCGATGATGCTTGCGTGAGACAAGTCGGAATTCGGGTAGCCGTGCCATGCACGCGGTCGCGATCTGAACGAGACGGGCGCCCATCCGCCTTCCTTTGCTTGTCGGGATAAAGGGTTAGACAGGGAGTCCCCGAATTCGTCGAGCGCGAGCATTGGCTCGCGCTCGCGCCTTCGGTTGCCGTGCGTCAGAGCCGTTGCAACAACTCCGGCGCCGGTTTTCCGGACATCCGAGTGACGATCCGTGGTTAAGCTCCTAGTATTATGTCGTTGGCGCGTCGCCGAGCCGGGAGTTCGACTTGGCTGAAGCGTAAAGGGAGGCTGGCGTGCTCAGCGTCAAATCGCTGCACACCGAATATGCGGGCGCCGACGGTCAAACCGTCAAAGCCGCACAGGACGTGTCATTCGAGGTGCCCGACGGAGCCCTATTCACGCTGCTCGGGCCGAGCGGATGCGGCAAGACCACGACGCTGCGCTCCATCGCCGGATTGGAGCGCCCGCAGCGCGGTGAGATCGCGCTTGGCGGACGGGTCGTGTTCTCGTCTGCCAAGGGTGTCTTCCTCGCACCTAACAAGCGCAACTTCGGCATGGTGTTTCAATCCTATGCGATCTGGCCGCATATGAACGTATTCAAGAACGTGGCCTTTCCGCTGGAAGTGCGTAAACCGCGGCCATCGCTGCGGGAGGTTCGGGAAAAAGTCATGCGCGTGTTGTCGGTGGTGCAGCTCGCCGAATTGGCTGATCGTGACGCCACGAAACTGTCGGGCGGCCAGCAGCAGCGCCTTGCGCTTGCCAGGGCGCTGGTCATGCAGCCGCAACTGCTCCTGCTCGACGAGCCATTGTCCAATCTGGACGCCAAGTTGCGCGAAAAGATGCGGTTCGAGCTCAAGCGCATGCAGCGCGATCTCGGGCTGACCACGATCTACGTGACCCATGACCAGAGCGAGGCGCTGGCGCTTTCCCACGAAATCGCCGTCATGAACGAGGGCCGCATCATCCAGATCGGTTCGCCGCGCGACATCTACGAGCGGCCGCGCAACAAGTTCGTGGCCGATTTCGTCGGCAACACGAATTTCATCGACGGTAAGATCCTCTCGGCCGTCACCGGCAACGGCCGCTGTCGGGTGGCAACGCCAATCGGCGAGTTGAACGTGCAGTGCGTGGAAGCTCTCGCGCAAGGAGCCCCGGTGGTCGTGTCGGTACGCCCCGAGGATGTCGAACTTTCGGAAGGCGCCCCGGCCCGGGAGGAAGACGACAACCTCTACCACGGCGTCGTGGACGCCAAGGTGTTTCTCGGCGATTACCTGGATTTCCAGGTCAAAGTGGGCGAAGCGATGCTGCTTGCCCGGGTTCATCCCTCCTTGCGTACGCCGACGGGTGATCCTGTTCACGTGCGCCTGCGGGCGGAAAAATGCGTGGCAATCACCGAAGTCGGAGTACCCCGGGTTGCGCCTGCGGCACGCAAATTTTGATGCGCTGTCGGCTCTCGACCTCGCCAGCTCAGATGCAGCCTAAAAAGATCACGCCAATCAGCGCCCCCGCAATGGACGGCGCATAAGGAATGGCTTGGCGTTCGGCGATCGTCTGCGCGCGCGCCCATCCCATCCTGACGGCGAACACGTGCAGACAGATGAGCAGGAGAAGGAAGACGGAAAACGGCAGGGCGCAGTGAATGCCCACCCACAGTGAAGCCGTCGATAGCAGTTTCACATCACCGCCGCCGAGCGCCCCTCGCGCATAAAGCAACAGCAGAATGCCAAACATGATCGCGCCGACGAGAACGTTTCCGGCGATCTCGGAGGCAGAACGGGCGACGGGCGCATAAGCGATGTAGAGGAGTAGCAACAGCAATATGGTTTCGTTGGGAATTCGAAAGGTCCGGAAGTCGGTCAAGGCGACATAGAAAAGGACCGCGATCGTCGCCGCTTTGACGTACAGCCTATATTGTTCCTCGTGCCCCAGAAAATCGATCTGGATTCGATGCAGCAGTCCCGCGGCGTGCATGGTCTTTATGAGAAAATTTCGCGCCAATAACTCCGATGCGAAATTGTAGATGATAAAATCGAAGCCAGCAAAACGGTCATGGCAAGCGCGCTTGCCGGGCTACACACAATAGCCAGTCTTACGTCACTCATGGCAGCCGGGTCGCTCGCGACAAAACTGCTATACAAGAGGCAGGCGCTGTAGATGAGGCTGAAGTTGCTGGCGAGGGCGAGTGGCAGCCGGTTTCTCGTCGCAATGCCGAAAGAGATCAGCGCAGCGAGCGCAAGCGCCATCCACACCGGCGGCGCTAATCCGGCCGCATCGAGCCATTGCAGGCCGCCGAGAGCGTCGGGCATTTCGCGAAAGCAGCGAAACAGTTCGAGATTGGCGTACCAAAGAAAAGACGAGGTCGGCCAGGTTCCGAGTGCGCGCGCACTCAGCGCCGCGCACCCAAGGGCGGCGATGAGGCAGAAGGGACCAAGGAGCTGCAGCCTTTCGTCGTCCAGCATTCGCCTATTTTGCCGCTCGCGGCTTTAAGGAATGTTTACCGACCGGCCGGCCTCGCTGGG
>JASHVN010000464.1 GCA_030044555.1 Xanthobacteraceae bacterium
CGATGCGACGCTGCGCATTCCCGACGGCGCGCAGGTGGCGGTCGATGGCGTCGCCGGCATCGTGCGGTGGCAAGACTGATGGCCAAAATACTGATGGCAAAAAACAAAACGCGCCCGCGCATCTTCGTCACGCAGCCGGTGTCCGAGCAGGCGCTCAAGCGCCTGCGCGCCGTGGCGCACGTGACCGTCTTTGCCGATTCGAGCCGGATCATCCCCAAGCGCACCTTGATTGCAAATGTGCGCAAGGCCGACATTCTCTTCTGCCTCCTCCACGACAAAATCGACCGGGCGGTGATCGCCGCCAATCCGGATTTGCGGCTGATCGCGGCGCAATCGATCACGCCCTCCAACGTCGACGTTGAAGCTGCTACAGCGCGGCGCATTCCCGTTACCGTGACCGCGCCGATCACAACCGAGGCCACGGCTGACCTTAATTTCGGCCTCATGATCGCCGTGGCGCGCCGCATGCCGGAAGGCGACCGCATGGCGCGGGCCGGCAAATTCCCCGGCAGCCAGTCGGCGCATCTGATGGGCTCTTACGTGTGGGGCAAGACTCTCGGCCTCATCGGCGGCGGCGGACTGATCGGCAAGGCGGTGGCGCGGCGCGCTCACGGCTTTTCCATGCGCGTTCTTTATTGGACGCCGCGGCGCAAGCCGGAAAAGGAAGAGCGCGAGGCCGGCCTCATTTACGTCCCTCTCGATCAGCTGCTCCGCGAATCGGATTTCGTCTCGCTCCACTCGCCGCTCAACAAGGAGACGCGGCATCAGATCGGCGCGCGCGAATTGCGGCTGATGAAAAAGACCGCGTTCCTCATCAACACTGCGCGCGGCCCCGTTATCGACGAAGCCGCGCTCGTGCGCGCGCTGGCGAAAAAACAGATCGCCGGCGCCGGCCTCGACGTATTCGAACACGAGCCTAAGATCGATCCGGCGCTGAAGAAAATGCGCAACGTCGTACTCACGCCGCATCTCGGCAGCGCCACACCCGAAGTGCGCGACGAGATGGCGAATATCGTCGTCGACAATATTCTCGCCCTGCTCGGCGGCCACAAACTGCCGAACTGCGTCAATCCGCAGGTGTTTGCTTTATGATGCTTACCTCTCCCCGCGCGCGGGGAGAGGTCGAGCGAACGAAGTGAGCGAGGGTGAGGGGGCGCTGCCGCAAGTCTGAACCTCGCCGTGACGCCCCCTCACCCTACCCTCTCCCCGCGTGCGGAGAGAGGGAATAATAGAGTCGGAGTTTCAAGATGCCCCGCACCATCATCGCCATCACCGACAGCCCGTTCCCCTCGCTCGATCCGGCCAAGCAAGCGCTGGCGCGGCTCGCCCCCGAATACCGCATGGCGAAGAGCCCGAGCGCCGACGACATTCTCGCCGTAGCGCGCGACGCCGACGCCATCCTCGTCACCTACGCCAAGCTGCCGGGCGAGTTGCTGCGGCAGCTAAAGAACTGCAAGGCGATTGGCCGCTTCGGACTTGGCGTCGACAATATCGATTTGCCGGCCGCGAAGGAGCTCGGCATCGCCGTCAATTACGTGCCGGATTACTGCCTGCGCGAAGTCTCCGACCACGCCACGGCGCTCCTGCTCGCGCTCGCCCGCAAGATCACGTTGGCCAACACGCTGGTGCAATCCGGCCGCTGGGAAGTGCCGCCGATCGTGCCGTTGCGGCGCCTCGATGGGCAAACACTCGGCCTCGTCGGTTTTGGCAACATTCCGCGCGCGCTCGCGCCCAAGGCCAAGGCGTTTGGCCTCAAAGTGCTGACGCACGATCCTTACGTCGGGAGAGATGCTCTCGCTGCTGCCGGGGTCGAGGGCGTCAGTTTCGACGATTTGCTGGCGCGCTCCGATTTCGTCTCGGTGCATGCGCCGCTGTTGCCGGCGACGCGCGGACTGATGAATGCGGCCGCGTTCGCCAAAATGAAAAAGGGCGCGTATCTGATCAACACCGCGCGCGGCCCGCTGGTCGACGAGCCGGCGCTGATCGCTGCGCTTAACTCCGGACATCTCGGGGGCGCCGCGCTCGACGTGGTGACGAGCGAACCGTTGACCAAAGATTCGCCGCTCATCGGCCGCGACAACGTGATCCTCACTCCGCACACCGCGTTCTATTCGGTCGAGGCGCTGGAAGAATTGCAGACCAAATGCGCAAGCGACGTGGCGCGGGTGCTGTCGGGGGAGAAAGCGGTGTATCCGATCAGCGCGTGATCGTCCGCCTTTAAGGGCAACCGGGAAAGGGCGTTTCCCAGGTATAGGTATCGCCGGCGGGTCCGAGATTGGGCACTAGGAAAGATTGAACTGGGGAAACGACGCCACTTATAGACTACAGATGTCAATCGGATGACCGCGACCGGCAGACAATCGGAAGACATCCCCGCACACGCGTTCGCGGCCGATCTCATCGCGGTTCTGGTTGCCGTCACGGCCGGCCGGCCGCGCGTGATGACCATCGATCATGGCGCGGCGTTGCCCTCGGGCCCGTTTGCCCACGATGAGCGTTCTCTGCAATCAGGACTGCGGACCTGGGTCGAGCGCCAAACCGGCCATCGGCTCGGCTATGTCGAGCAGCTTTACACCTTTGCGGATCGCGACCGGGCCACCAACGGGGTTCGCGTCATATCGATCAGCTACCTGGCGCTGACCCGTGAGAACCGGGAGGAAGCCGGCAAGTCTGGCTGGCTGGACTGGTACAGCTATTTCCCCTGGGAAGATCACCGCTCCGGCGCGCCGCGACATTTGCCGGATATCGTCGCGCGGCTGCGCGCCTGGACCAAAGCTGCCACAGTGCCGGCGCAACGCCACGACCGCTTAAGGCGCGTCGCCATCAGCTTCGGTCTCGACGGCCGGCCCTGGAACGAAGAGCTCATCCTGCAACGCTACGAACTTCTCTATGAGGCGGCTTTGGTGGCGGAGGCGTCGCGCGGCCGGCGCGGCGCCGACGCGCCGTTGGTATCCGGCCAATCGATGGCGTTCGACCATCGACGCATCCTGGCAACGGGAATCGCGCGGCTGCGCGCGAAAATCAAATATCGTCCCGTGGTCTTCGAACTGATGCCGCCGAGCTTCACCTTGCTGGAGCTGCAACACGCGGTCGAGGCGTTGGCCGGCCGGCTCGTGCACAAGCAGAACTTTCGCAGGCTGATCGAGCAGCAGGAACTGGTCGAGGAGACTGGCGCCATGGCGGCGGCCACCGGCGGCCGGCCGGCCAAGCTGTTCCGCTTTCGCCGCGAGGTCGTCGACGAGCGCGCCGTCATCGGGACCAAGCTGCCGCTCACAAGGGCGTGACGCCCGCCTAGACTTATACTCAGAAAAGATATATGATATATACTCACATTGAGTATAATATCATGACCATACACTCCCCTGCTCCTAAGCGCGCTGACGCACTTTACGATCGGGTGCGCAACGTGATTCCGCCGGTCGAATGGCCGGTCTTTGCCGACGACATCGACGCCATCCTCGATCTCAAGCGACAGCGCAATGCCGTCATCCTTGCCCACAATTACCAGACGCCGGAGATCTTCCACTGCGTCGCCGACCTTGTCGGCGACAGCCTGGCGCTGGCGCGCATGGCGATGAAAACCAAAGCCGACGTCATCGTGCTTGCCGGCGTGCATTTCATGGCCGAGACCGCCAAGCTTCTTAATCCGGGCAAGACCGTGCTGTTGCCTGATCGCGCCGCCGGCTGCTCGCTCGCCGAATCGATCACGGCCGAGGATGTTCGTCTGCTGCGCCGGAATTATCCGGGCGTGCCGATCGTCTGTTACGTCAACACATCGGCCGCGGTAAAGGCCGAATCCGACATTTGCTGCACCTCAGGCAACGCCAAAGCGATTGTTGAATCGCTGGGCGCCAACCGCGTCATCATGCTGCCCGACGAATATCTCGCCCGCAACGTCGCCGCCACGACCGGTGTCGATATCATTTCCTGGAAAGGGCATTGCGAAGTCCACGAGCGCTTCACGCCCGCTGAGATCCGCGAGATTCGCGAGAACTATCCGGGAGTCGTCGTGCTGGCGCATCCCGAATGTCCGCCGGACGTGGTCGCCGCCGCCGATTTCAACGGCTCGACCGCAGCCATGTCCGACTATGTGAGCACGCGCAAGCCTGCCCGCGTCGTGTTGCTCACCGAATGCTCGATGAGCGACAACGTCGCCGTGCAACATCCGCAAATCGAGTTCATCCGGCCGTGCAATCTGTGCCCGCATATGAAGCGGATCACGCTCGCCAATATCCGCCACGCGCTCGAAACCAACCAGCACGTCATCGGCATCGATCCCGCAATGGCGGAGCGGGCGCGGCGGAGCGTCGAGCGAATGCTTGCGGTCAGCTGATCAGCCCGGCCAGCGGACAGGAAGCACGGTGCAGCGCCTACGCGTCACTTGATCGCCTGCGGATTGATGGGCGAGCCGGTGGCGCCGGTAATGACGAGCGGCGGGCCGCAGAAGAAGAACTCGTAGACGCCGTCTTCGTCGCAATCCTCCGCCAGCTCCTTGAGATAGAAAATCTCGCCCATGCACAATCCCATGGCGGGAATCACCACCCAGTGCCACGGCTGGTTGGCTTCGGTGGTTTCGTTCGGCCGCACTTCCACGCCCCAGGTATCGGTGCAGATCGCCGCAATCTCCTTCTCCTGGCACCAGTAGCAATTCTCGAACTTGACGCCGGGTGCGTCGCCGCCCGCATAGCCGCCCCATGTCTTCTCCTGCAGGCAGCGCTCCATCTGCCCGGTGCGGACGAGCACGAAATCGCCGCGACCGATATGGATGTTATGCTCCTTGGCGCATCGATCGAGTTCGTCGTTGGAAATGCTCTCGCCGTCGGCCATCCATTGCACGCCGCGAAAGCGCGCGATGTCGAGCAGAACGCCGCGACCGACCATCTTGTTCTTGGAGTGCTCGATGCCGAGCACGCTCAGACCTTTGGAGTCGATGAGCTTGGCGTCATGGCCGTTATAGGCCTTGTCCTCGTAGAAGACGTGGCCGAGCGCGTCCTAGTGCGTGGCGCCCTGCACGCACAGCATCAGGGTGTCGTCGGCGTAGCGGATCTTGTTCCAATCCTGTTGGCCCGCGATGGCGTCGGTGCCGGTCGCCAGCATCTGGTGGATCGGATTGAAGCGGCCGCCGAACAATCCGGTTTGCGGCCCCTCGCGGTCGAGCGGAATGCCGAGCGCGAAAACTTTGCCAGTGCGGATGAGGCTTGCCGCCTTGACGATGTCCTCGGGCCGCACGTGATTGAGCGTGCCGATCTGATCGTCCTTCCCCCAGCGGCCCCAGTTTTTCAATTTTGCCGTCGCTTCAGCAATCGCCTTACGGCCTACCTTGATGTCCATAAACGCCTCCTCCTGACACCTTACGATTCCAACTCACCCGCCGAAGCCGATATTGGCCTGCACAGAAGAATTCGTCTATGCGGTCGCCCGGCTCGCACCAACAGCGGCACTTTGGCTATCGCTTGCGCTGCCAGAAGTCTGCAATAAGGGCCACGGCTAAATGTTCTTAAAAGCTATCGGGCCGTCACTTTTGCCGATAGAACGGACCCGCTCCGACGGGAGAATAAGGGAGAAACATATGAAGCGTGCAGGACTCATCTCGGCAATCGCACTGGTTGCAGCGGCGGCGCTCGCACCCGCCGTCCCGGCCTATGCTGCCAACGTCATCGACGACTGGGCGAACATCAAGGCGCCGCCGCCGCCGCAATTGCAATCCGTCACCGTCGATCCGCAGACGACAGCGCTGCTGCTGCTCGATTTCACCCATCCGATTTGCAATGAGAAGACGAAACCGCGCTGCGTCGCTTCGCTACCGGCGATGAAGAAGCTGCTGGCCAAGGCGCGCGACAATCACCTGATGGTGGTTTTCAGCACGGCCGGCCCGCAGACGCCCAAGGACATTTGGGCCGATATTGCGCC
>JASHVN010000465.1 GCA_030044555.1 Xanthobacteraceae bacterium
GCCCCTCGCGGGGCAGGATGAAGATGCACCGCGACATCGTGCGGGGCCTGCTGCAAAGCGCGGCGGCATGGCTTATGTATGCCGGCAACGCCATTTTACCGGGAGCCGCCGCCCAGCACGGTTCCAAGCATCGGAGTTTCGCATGGCCGCAGCCGTAACGTCCCTCATCGACCGCGCCGGGCTTGACCGGCCGCGGCTTGCCAAAATCATCTCGCGCGGCCTCGATGGTGCCGATGACGGCGAGCTCTATCTCGAATACCGCCAGGCCGAGCTCTTGGCGTTCGATAACGGCCGGCTGAAGCAGGCGACCTACGATACCTCGCAGGGTTTTGGGCTGCGCGCCGTGAAGGACGAGGCGGTCGGCTACGCGCATGCCTCGGACGTATCCGAGTCCGCCATCGAACGCGCTGCCGACGCGGTGCGCGCCGTCAAGGGCGGCTATTGCGGCAATTACGCCGCGCCGCCCGCGCGCACCAATGCGAAACTCTACGGCGAGGAAAGCCCGCTCGGCAGTCCCACGTTCGAGGCCAAGGCGCGGCTGCTCGAGAAGATCGATGCTTACGCGCGCGCCAAGGATCCGCGCGTGCGCCAGGTGACGGCGAGCCTCGGGGCGACCTGGCAGGCGGTGGAGGTTGTGCGCGCCGACGGCGAAATCTATCGCGACGTGCGGCCTTTGGTGCGCATCGGCGTGTCGGTGGTGGTCGGCGAGGGCGATCGCCAGGAAACCGGCAGCGACGGTTATGGCGGCCGCGAAGGCTACGAGCACTTCCTCGTCAGCGACCGCTGGCAAACTGCCGTCGACAGTGCGGTGCGCCAGGCGCTGGTCAATCTGAGTTCGGTGCCGGCGCCTGCCGGCGAGATGGACGTGGTGCTCGGTCCGGGCTGGCCCGGCGTGATGCTGCACGAGGCCGTCGGTCACGGACTCGAAGGCGATTTCAACCGCAAGAAGACGTCGGCCTTTGCCGGTCTGATGGGACAGCAGGTTGCGGCCAAGGGCGTCACCGTGGTGGACGACGGCACCATCGCGCTGCGCCGCGGTTCGCTGTCGATCGACGACGAAGGAACGCCGACCAATCGCACGGTGCTGATCGAGGACGGCGTTCTCGTCGGCTACATGCAGGACCGGCAGAACGCGCGCCTGATGGGCATGAAGCCGACCGGCAACGGCCGGCGCGAGAGCTTTGCGCATGTGCCGATGCCACGCATGACCAACACCTACATGCTGGCGGGCGGCCATGATCCCGCCGAAATCCTCGCCTCGGTGAAGAACGGGATCTACGCCGTGCATTTCGGCGGCGGCCAGGTCGACATCACGTCGGGCAAATACGTGTTCGAGTGCACCGAGGCCTATCGCATCGAGGACGGCAAGGTCGGCGCGCCGATTAAGGGCGCCATGCTGATCGGCAACGGGCCGACGGACCTGCGCCGCATCTCCATGGTCGGCAACGACCTCGCGCTTGATAGCGGCATCGGCACTTGCGGCAAGAACGGCCAGGGCGTTCCGGTCGGGGTGGGCCAGCCGACGCTGCGCATCGACCGCATCACGGTCGGCGGGACGGGTGGCCAATGACCTCGCCAGAACAGACCGGCACCGGACGGACAGGCACTGGCGCGAAGGTGTCTCGCATGCATGGCTGGGCGAAATCGATCTTCGATCTGGCGCTGATCCTCTTGATCATCACCATCGGCAAAAGCGCTCTGGCCGAGCCGTATTACGTGCCGTCGGGCTCGATGGAGCCGACCCTGAAGATCGGCGACGAGTTGCTGGCGACCAAATATCCCTACGGCTACAGCACCGCCTCCCTGCCGCTGTTCATGAACATTCCGAGCACGACGCGAATTCTCGGCGCGCTGCCGCGGCGCGGCGACGTCGTGGTGTTCCGCTCGCCGGCCGATCCGTCGCAGATCTGGGTCAAGCGGGTGATCGGCCTGCCGGGCGATCGCATCGCGGTCCGCCATGGCCGAGTCGTGATCGACGATAAACCAGTTGGTCTCACACCCAAGGGCATGGGCGACGACGAGGGCGAAGACGGCGGCCTCCGGCCGGTCCCGCAATTCGTCGAGACGCTGCCGGGCGGCCGCCAGCACCTGATTTTTCAGGAGAGCACCGACGGTCCGATGGACGACATGGCCGAGATCACGGTGCCGCCGGGACGTCTCTTCGTCATGGGCGACAACCGCGACAATTCCGATGACAGCCGCGTGCCGGTGCGGATGGGCGGCGTCGGCCTGTTGCCGGTCGCCAACCTGGTCGGCCGGGTCAACGTGCTGCTCGGGTCGTGGGATCTGGCCGCGGCTCGGCAGCCGGTGTGGACCTGGCCGTCAGGGTTGCGGCTGTCGCGGTTCTTCTCGTCCGTAAAATGATTCCGGTGGTGCGCTGCCAAGGGCTTTCAGCACACCGAGGGCTTTCAGCGCACCACGCCCGAGATGCAGCAAGGCCGCCGCCGCGGCGGCTTGATGACGTTTTTCAGATAGCAGCGCGCGCCGGCCGTGCCGTAGCCGGGACGGCGGTAGGTCCAGGCCCGGCAGCGTGTTTCGGCATGGCAGGCCGTGGCGCAGGGCGCCCCTTTGGGGTCCGGCTTGGTCTCGAAGGTGCGGTAATCGCCGCCGGCGCGGTCGATCGAGTATTCGAGTTCGCCGCCGAGCTGCGGCTCGACCGCGCCGGCGCCGCGCACGCCCGACACGCAGCAGCTCGAGCGCACCGGCGGCCGCACTTCGCGCTTGAGCGAGCATATGGCGGGGCCGCCGGACGCCGGCGGATAGGCGAAGCTCCACGATCGGCAGGTCTTGTCGTGCTCGCAGCGCAGCGCGCACGCCGCCGGGTCGCCGTTGGCAATCGGCGCCCGCGTGTAATCGCCGCCCGGCCGGTCATAGCCCAATTGCGCCCGGACCGAGCCGATAGCGGCCACGAGGGATAGAATGGCGGCAACGCTCACGATCAATGCTCGCATTATGCGATGCGCTTTCCGTGTCTCAGCGTCGCTCCCGGCAAATGCCCATTATAGAAAACCGTTGTTGCGGAATAATTACCACAACAATTTTGCGCCGGCATCGGAAGCGGAGCCATGCCGACGCCTAGACCTTGATCCGATGGAATCGGATCAAGGTCTAGATTTTTCCTTTGAGCATGATCTTATCCGAAAACCGGTTTCCACTTTTCGGGATCATGCTCTAGGCGCGGAAGTGCTTGGACAGCTTCAATCCCTGCGCCTGATAATTCGAGCCGATGCCGGCGCCGTAAAGCTGATCGGGACGCGCCAGCATCTTTTCAAAGACCAGCCGGCCGACGATCTGGCGATGTTCGAGGATGAACGGAACTTCGCGCGAGCGCACTTCCAGCACTGCGCGTGCGCCGAGCCCGCCAGCGCCCGCATAGCCGAAACCGGGATCGAAGAAGCCGGCGTAGTGCACGCGAAATTCGCCGACCAGCGGGTCGAACGGCACCATCTCGGCGGCATAATCGGGCGGCACCTGCACCGCCTCGGTCGAAGCCAGGATATAAAACTCGTCGGGGTCGAGAATGAGGCTGTGGTCGGCGCGGGCCGCGATCGGCTCCCAAAAATCGGCAACCTCGTAGCCGGCGCGGCGCTCGACGTCGATGACCGCGGTATGCCGCTTGGCGCGATAACCGACGATGCCGCCGTGCTGGCCGGACAGGTCGATACTCACGGCGATGCCGTCGCCCATCACCGCTTCGGCGCGGTCGACCAGCCGCTCGCGCGCGTGCAGCGCGCGCAGCGCGGCTTCATCGAGTGTGGCGTCGCCGCGATGCAGGCGTATTTGCGACAAGCGCGTCCCCTCGCGCACGAGAACCGGAAATGTCTTCGGACTGATCTCGGCGTAGAGCGGACCGTGATAGCCGCCGGCGACCCGATCGAAACCGCGGGTCTCGTCCGCGATCACGCGGGTGAAGACATCGAGCCTGCCGGTGGAGCTTTTCGGATTGGTCGCCGCCGCAATGTCGGCCGGCAAGGCGAGCTTCTCCAGGAGCGGCACGATATAGACGCATCCGGTCTCCAGCACCGCGCCATTGGCGAGACCGAACTCATGCAGCTTCAGTTCGGCGATGCGCTGGGCCACGGTGATGCCGGGGCCGGGCAGAAAGCTCGCGCGCACCCGATAGGCGACCGCGCCGAGGCGCAGATCGAGACTGGCCGGCTGAATTTGCTCGTCGGCGAACGGATGGACGGCCGTAATCGCGCCGTCCTCGGCCAGCGCCGCGATCATGCGGTCGGGCAGGATTCCTTGCGCGGAGGGTTTGAACGAGAGCGGCACGGTTGCGATCTAACCCGGCGCCTGTTTGACGCCAAGATACAACCGTCGTATAAGGCCGTTTATCCCGTGGTCATTTGAGCCGGCCGGCTTGCAGCCACGTAAAATAAATTGCTAAAAGGCCGGGGACGCATGAGCCCGGCCTGAGGATTTTTCCTCCCGGCCGGGTTTTGTTTTTGGGGCAGGGAGAGCCGCATGTCTGCGTCCGCACAAAAGAACTACCATCCGGAAACGCGCCTCGTTCAGGCCGGAACCCTGCGTTCGCAGTTCGGCGAAACGTCGGAAGCGCTTTTTCTCACCCAGGGGTATGTCTACGACACCTCCGCCCAGGCGGAGGCGCGCTTCAAGGGCGAGGACCCCGGCTACCAATATTCCCGCTTTGCCAATCCGACGGTCGATATGTTCGAGCGCCGCATCGCCGCGTTCGAAGGCGCCGAGGCGGCGCGGGCGACCGCGACCGGCATGGCGGCGGTCACCCTTGCGCTCGTGGGGCAGGTCAAGGCGGGCGATCACGTGGTCGCCTCGAAGGCCATGTTCGGCTCCTGCCTCTACATCGTCGAGGATTATCTGCCGCGCTTCGGCGTCTCCTCGACGCTTGTCGACGGCTGCAACCTTGACGCCTGGCGCGAGGCGGTGCGGCCCAACACCAAGACGTTTTTTCTCGAAAGCCCGACCAATCCGGCGCTCGACGTGATCGATATCGCCGAGGTGGCGAAGATCGCCCATGCGGCAGGCGCAACGCTTGTGGTCGACAACGTGTTTGCCACCCCGCTCTATCAGAGCCCGCTCGCGCTCGGCGCCGATTGCGTCGTCTATTCGGCCACCAAGCATATCGACGGACAGGGGCGCTGCCTCGGCGGCGTGGTGCTCGGCTCGCAGAAATTCATCATGGAGAAAATCCATGTGCTGCTGCGCCAGACCGGTCCGTCGATGTCGCCGTTTAACGCCTGGGTGCTGCTCAAGGGGTTGGAGACGCTGGCGGTGCGGGTGCGCCGGCAGACCGACAGCGCCGCAACGCTTGCCGTTGCGCTCGCCGAGCACCCGAAGATCG
>JASHVN010000466.1 GCA_030044555.1 Xanthobacteraceae bacterium
ATCTCGATGTGCTCTTTGATGCGGACGAAGAGCGGGCGCGCATAGGCCGGCAGTTGGCGTGCGAGATGCCGGCGGAAGGCGGCAAAATCCAACGCCGCGTCGACAACGAGCGCGGCCATGCCGGCCGCGCCTTCGCTGCCCGGCACGCCGACGCCATAGACGCTTGCTTCGGCGATGCCGGGAAATGCCGCGATGGCGGCGGCGACTTCCGAGGTCGATACGTTCTCGCCCTTCCAGCGAAAGGTGTCGCCGATGCGATCGACGAAATAATAGAAGCCGTTGGCGTCCTTGCGCATGAGATCGCCGGTGCGGTACCAGGCGTCGCCCGGCGTGAAGACGTTGCGCAGGATCTTGCGTTCTGAATCCTGCTCGCTGGTGTAGCCTTCGAACGCGCCGGCACCCGACTGGCTTGCGCCGCCGGCAACACGTCCGATCGCCTCGCCGGCTTCATCGGTGGCGCAACGAATGCACAGACCATTCGCATCGCGCACTGGTTCGCCTGCCGCATCGTCGAAGCGAACGAGCGCCAGCGGGAAGCGATGGGAGAGGAAGGAAGGGACGCGGCCGATGGCGCCGATCTTGCCCTCGACATTGTAGAGCGAGACATTGCCTTCGGTCGCCGCGTAAAATTCCAACATTCTGGGAACGCGAAATCTTTGCTGAAAAGCGCGCCACACGTCGGCGCTCAGGCCGTTGCCGCAGGCCAGCCGCAGGCGATGCGCGTGCTCGCGCGGATCCGCCGGCGCGTTCATCAGATAACGGCAAAGCTCGCCGATGTACTGAAACAGCGTGCAGTTCCAATGGCAGATATCTTGCCAGAAATTCTGCGCCGAGAATTTTTCGCGGATCGCCACCGAGCCGCCGTTGACCAGCAGCGCGCCGGTCGCCACCACGCCGCCGATCGAGTGATACATCGGCAGGCAATCATACATGCGATCGTCGGGGCTGGTGTTCATCAATCCGGCGAACCAGAGGCTCCATTGCAGCAGCCGGTGATGGCTGATGTTGGCGGCCTTGGGCAGACCCGTGGTGCCCGACGTGTAGATCAACAGCGCGCGGTCGGCGATGCTCACGCCGCGGCGTTCAGCTGACGCCAGCGGTTCCGGCGAATGCCGTTCGATGTCGTGGTCGATGCGTGAGCATTCATCGCCCGCGCCGCCGCCGTACATCCAGATTTTCGACTGTGCGGAAAGCTCCGCCGCGGCAGACTGGAACTCAGGCCAATAGTCCGCCGCGATGATGAGGTGCTTGGGCGCGACAATGTCGATGCAATGAGCGAGCGCCGGTCCGCGCAGATTGGTGTTGACGAGCGCCGCGACGCTGCCGACGCGCGTGATGCCGAGCCAGGTCGCCATGTACTCCGGGCAATTCGGCATCATCAGCGCCACGGTTTCGCCGCGCATGAGATTTTGTGCGAGCGCCCAGCGCGCATAGCGATTGGCGCGTTGCACCAGCGCCCGATAGGTCAGGCACTGATGCGCCGAGAGCAGGGCTGGGGCGTCGCCGTGGGCCGCGGCGCGCTCCTCGATAAGGTCGAGCAGCAGGCGCTGCGGATGGCGGGCAATCGGCGCGGTCGCTTCGAGCGCGCGCAGCCAGTCGCGCGAGGCGCTTTCCTTGCCGCCGGTCGGCGGCGCGGCGCGTTCGGATTCGACGAGAGCCATGCGCGATGATCGCCCAATACCGTGAATCTTCAGTTCGAAATTAGATAAAATTTGAACCATTTTTCGGAACTGGCGCGCTATCCGTCACATTACGCGCACGCAACTTCAGCGCATGGCAAACAATTAAGGTTATTCTTTCGAATTCGCCGCGCTTGCGTTGTTTGCCTCGACCGCCACGGATAAGAAACCGAAACTGCATACAATTACCCGCGTGGCCAACTCGCGGCGGGGAAGCATGAGACGCGAAACAATAGCCATCCACGGCGGCTATCAGACTGATCCTACCACCAAGTCGGTGGCGGTGCCGATCTATCAGACCGTGGCCTACGAGTTCGACAGCGCCGACCACGGCGCTGCTTTGTTCAATCTCGAAGCGGCCGGCTATCGCTACAGCCGCATCAGCAACCCGACCACCGAAGTGCTCGAGCGCCGCGTTGCCGCGCTCGAAGGCGGCCTTGAAGCCCTGTGTGTCGCCACCGGGCAAGCGGCGCTCAATTACGCGGTGCTCAATCTCGCCGAGATGGGTTCCAACATCGTTTCGGTGCCGCAGCTTTATGGCACCACCTACACTCTGTTCGCGCACATTCTGCCCGGGCAGGGGATTTCGGTCCGCTTCGCCGAATCGGATCAGCCCGACGCCATCGAGAAGCTGATCGACGACAAGACGCGCGCCGTCTTTTGCGAAAGCGTCGGCAATCCGGCCGGCAACATCTGCGACATCGAGGCGCTGGCTGCGGTTGGCGCGCGGCACGGCGTTCCGCTCGTGGTCGACAATACCGTGGCGACGCCGGTGATGCTGCGCCCGATCGAATATGGCGCCGATATCGTCGTGCATTCGCTGACCAAATTTTTGGGCGGCCATGGCACCACGCTCGGCGGGGCCATTGTCGACAGCGGCCGCTTTCCCTGGAAAGCCCATCCGCACCGCTTTCCCATGTTCAACGCGCCGGACGCCTCCTATCACGGCTTGATCTACACCGAGCATTTCGGCGCGGCCGCCTATATTGCGCGCTGCCGCAGCGTCTATCAGCGCACGACCGGGGCGGTGATCTCGCCGCTCTCCGCTTTTCTCTTGCTGCAGGGCATCGAGACCGTCGCATTGCGCGTCGAGCGCCACGTCGAGAACGCGCGCCGCGTCGCCGAATTCCTGCACAAGGATCCGCGCGTCGCCTGGGTCAATTACGCGGGCTTCACCGACAATCCCTATCACGCGCTGGTGCAGAAATATTTCGGCGGGCGCGCCTGCTCGCTCATGACCTTTGGTGTCCGCGGCGGGTTCGAGGCGGGCAAACGTTTTTACGATGCGCTCAAGCTGTTCAAGCGGCTGGTCAACCTGGGCGATGCCAAGTCGCTCGCCTGCCATCCGGCTTCGACCACACACCGGCAGATGTCGGCGGCGGAGCAGGAAAAGGCCGGCGTGAAGCCGGAGACTATCCGGCTCTCCATCGGCATCGAGCACATCGACGACATCATCGCCGATCTCGACCAGGCGCTGGCGGCGGCGCAGACGCAGCGTTCGCCACTGCTCGCCGCCGAGTGACGGGGCGATTGGCGCGAAGATCAAATCCGATGCCGCTCCTTCTCGATACCACGCAGTCCGGGCCGGGAAGCGACATGCGGGCCGCCAATTGCGTCACTGTCGGGCTCGTCAACAATATGCCCGATGCGGCGCTGGAAGCGACCGAACGGCAATTCACCGACCTCGTCCACGCGAGCGCGCGCAACACGGTCGTGCGTCTCCTGTTGTTTTCGATTCCGCAAGTGCCGCGCGGTGCGGCGGCGCGGCGGAACATGGCGCCCCGCTATCGCGACGTGAGCGAGATGTGGGACACACGCCTCGATGGCCTCATCGTCACCGGCAATGAGCCGAAGTCGAAGATTCTGAAAGACGAGCCGTATTGGCCGGCGCTCGCGCAAGTAATCGACTGGGCGCGCGGCAATACTTACTCGACCGTCTGGTCGTGTCTCGCGGCGCATGCCGCGGTGCTGCATTCCGACGGCATCGAACGCGTGCCGCTCGCCGAAAAGCTCTCCGGCGTATTCGAGTGCACGCCCGCTGACGCGCATCCGATGCTGCGCGGTGTGGCGTCGCCGGTGCGCGTTCCCCATTCCCGCGCCAACGATCTTTCGGAGCGGTCGCTCAAGGCGGCCGGCTATCGCATTCTCACACGCTCGACCGCAGCCGGCGTCGATATGTTTGTCAGGCAGGAGCAGAGCTTCCATCTCTTCCTGCAAGGTCATCCCGAATACGAAGCCGACACCATCCTGCGTGAATACCGCCGCGACGTCGGCCGCTATCTGCGTGGCGAGCGCGGGCGCTATCCGGCAATGCCGCGTGGCTATTTCGATGCCGACGCGACGGCCACGCTTGAGCTTTTCCGCAAGCGCGCACTTGCGGAACGCAGCGCTGATCTCATCAAGAGCTTCCCCATGGGGCGGCTGCAAGCCGGACTGGAAGCCCCGCTTGGCGGCGCCTGGCGCGCCTCGGCAATCGCCATTTACGAGAACTGGTTCGACTATCTGAGGGGCCGCAAAGCCGAGCGGCGCTTGCCGCACCAGCCGCGGCGGCGCACCTGGCGCGATTGGCCGCCGCGCGATGCGCAGCTTGCCGCTGACGGTACGGCGACCTGAAACCGAAAGATCTCGAAAGCATTTCGTTGAATAGCGACGCGCAACGTGACTTGCGTGTGTTTTACCGTTTACGCTTTGTTTGCGGCTGTGGCGGTTTAATGGTTGCGGCATTTCTCAGGGGGGCGCCGTGTCCAGACCGATTCTTTTCGCTTGTCCCGCCGACATCGAACTTGCCGCCGATCCGATATGTCCGGACTGGGTGATCGACGGGCAGCCGCGGGCGCGCTCGCGCCGGCTTGCGGAAAGCGCTGACGGCACCTCCTCGGTGATGGCCTGGTCGTGCAGCGCTGGCCGCTTCAACTGGCAGTACGATGTGGACGAGACCGTCCACATCATCTCCGGCGAAGTTTTCGTCACCGACCACAAGGGACAGACCCGGCGGCTTGGGTCGGGCGACATGGCGTTCTTCCCGGCCGGGAGCCGCAGCACCTGGTATGTGCCGGTCGAGGTTCGCAAGCTCGCCGTCTGCCGCCACAGCATGCCGCGCCTGTTCGGCACACTGCTGCGGGTCTGGAATAAAGTGGCGCACCGTCTGTCCGGCTATTCGGTCATCTTCGTCGAGCCCGAGAGCGACCTCGCACCGCAACCGGAGCAGCAGGCCGAACCCCGCGTTGCGCCGGAGCACATCACCGCTCGCTAGTGCATGATCCCGAAAAGTGGAAACCGGTTTTCGGATAAGATCATGCACAAAGGAAAAATCCAGAACTTGATCCGATTCAATCGGATCAAAGTCTAGGACGACACGCCGCCAATCCGTGCTATCGTTTGGTGCCACCGCGAAACGCGCGGTGGCGGCCGCTTGCCCGCGCGGCTCCGCGCACGAAGGACATCGTCATGCCCAAGAC
>JASHVN010000060.1 GCA_030044555.1 Xanthobacteraceae bacterium
TGTTGTGGGCGCGGTAGCCCTTGTCGAGCTGGTGGCGCGTCGGCGGCATGACGTTGTCGCCCTGCCGGGTGCCCGGCATCCACCAGCGCCCGACCTCGACCGGCTTCGACGGATTGCGCACGTCGACGCAGCGGTAGAACTGGTCGTCTTGCGGGTGCGTCGGCGTGAAATCGCGCGAGCCTGAAGCACAGTGCACGTATTCGCCGTCGCAGAACCAGAGCTGGTGCACGCCGCGCGAATGCGGTCCCGAGCAGTCGAAGAACGAGATCGACTTCGGCGCTTCCGGCTTGGAGATATCGAACAGCTCGAAGCCGGCGGGCTGCAGGTCCTTTTTCGAGGTCTGATAGGCGACCGCCATCAGGTTGCCGCAGGTCTCCAGCGAATTCGAGCGCATATTGGCGTGCGGCAGGTCGGTCTGGCACACCACCTTGGGCTTGCGCGGATCGGACACGTCGACCGCAGTGAAATTCTTCGGCGCGCTCTCGTGCGCGAGCCAGATGATGCGCCGTCCGTCGGGCGCGATCTGCACCGACATGCCTTCGCCCATGCCGCCGAAGCCCGCGAGCATGTCGTGCGCCAAAAGCTTGAAATTCCAGACGACGGGTTGGTAGGTCGAAGTCAGCGGGCTCGATTCAGTGGCGGCCATTTGGGGTCTCCCTCTCACAATAGACACAACATCATGCCCGGCCATATCGTTCGAAGGACGGCGTCGCTTCGCTGGCTATGTGGCGGGCACCCACGTCTATCCGATAATCAAGACGTGGATGGCCGGGACGAGCCCGGCCATGACGATGAAGCGAACTTTAGCTCATCCTGCAAGGTTTGAATATCACGCCCCGGCCTTCACGCTCCGGCCTTTTCCATAAAATCCGGGCGCAGCGCCTTGCTCCAGTCCGGGACGGTCTTGATCGTCTTGTTCTGGATCAGGATCTCGGCCTGCTGCTGCATGTAGGATTTGAGATCGGGAAAGCCGGGATTGACTTGCACGCGCGACAGCGCGGTGGCGAAGGCCTCCGGCGACATCTTGTAGCCCTTGCTGGCATAGAACGCATAGATCACGTCGTTGACCTTCTTGCGGTCGTTCTTGAAGTCGTTGGCGACGTCGAGCCAGGCTTTGAGATAGGCGACGATAACGTCAGGGCGCTTCTCCACCATCTCGGCGGTGGCCGCCATGAACACCGGCATCGGATCGAAGCTGGAAAAGTCCAACAGGTCGGAGCCGACGCCGTCGGCAACTGCAATGACATTGTAGGGCTCGACATTGACCATGGCGTCGACGGTTTTCGCCGACAGCGCCGCCACCATGTTGGTTATGTCCATGCGGATTTCGGTAAAGTCGCCTTTGTGCAGGCCGTAATGCGGTGCGATGAGATCGTCGAAGTCGTTGCCGACCGAGGAGCCAACCAGATTGGCGACGCGCCGACCGCGCAGGTCTTCGACCTTGGTGATGTTGAGATCCTTGCGGGTGGTGATGCGCGCGGTCTTGCCGACATTCTCGATGACCGCGATGGCGACGAGGCCGCCTTTCACGTTGCCGATGATGAACGACGGGCCCGCATAGGTGCCCAGCTCCACCTGCCCGGCGACCATCTGCTGCATGGTGATATTGCCGGAGGGTACGGCGAATTCCTCGGCCGAAAGCCCGTGCTTCTCCAGATAGCCCGATTTCATCAGATAGTAAGTCGGCATGCCCCAGATATTGGTCTGATAGCCTTGGCGGATGGTCTCGGCGGCGCTGGCACGGCGCGTACCAAATCCCACAGCGAGAGCGCCGGCGCCCGTCGCCGCGAGATATTGTCGGCGCGTGAATGTCGCTTGCTTTGTCATCGTCGTTCCTCCGCGATACTTTTTTGTTTGCCTATGGCTGCTGCAGGCCGAACTCTTTCACCGCAGGCACCACGTCAGCGAAAGTCTTTTGCATGGTCGCGCCGAGATCTTGCGGCCTCGACGACACCGCAAGGGAACCGGCATTTTCGATCAGCGCGCGATAGGCCGGCGACGCGACGATGGACACGATGTGCTGGTTGAGCGTTTTGATGATCGGCTCCGGCGTGCCGGCGCCGGCGCAAACACCGAGCCAGCCGAAGCGGACGAAATTAAACCCGGCCTCCTTGAGCGTCGGCACCTGCGGCAGCGTGCTCAGCCGCTCGGGACTCGTTGTTGCGATGATCTTCAGTTGCTTGGCTTTGTAGTACGGCATGATCGCCAATGTGGGCGACGGATAGAGATCGACCCGTCCGGCAATCACCTCCTGAACCACGCCGAGGCCGCCGCGAAACGGCACGCGGGTCATGGTGACGCCGGTCAGCTTGCCGAGCTGCCGCGCCATGATCTCCTGCGCCGAGGCGGCGCCGACGGTCGCGTAGGTGATCTCGCCGGGATGCGCCTTGGCGTAACTGACGAACGATGTGAAGTCCGTTGCCGGCACCGCGTTGGCCAGCGCCAGGCCATAATAATATTTGGCGATCAGCGAGATTGGGGCGATGTCGGAAAGCGTATATCCGACGTCGCGATAGACCGCGACGTTGGTCGCGTCGAAATGGGTGCAGAGGAGCAGCGTGTAGCCATCGCGCGGCTGTGCCAGCATATCGCGCGCTGCGACGATGCCGCCGGCCGCCGGCTTGTTCTCGACCACCACGCTTTGTCCGAGCGCGGCGCCGAGCTTGTCGGCAATGAAGCGGGCCGGAATGTCGGTCGGCCCGCCGGCGCCAAAGCCGACGACGAGCTTGATCGGCCGGGTCGGATAGGCATCGGCGGCGTGCGCCGGCGTGGCGCAAAACGCGGCCGCAGCGGTGAAGAGCGCAATCACGCTGCGCAAGGCCACAACGCGTTTCGATGCAACCGCATGCGCCATCTTATGTCCGTCCGTTTTATCCATGCCGCCCGGCTTCCTGCCCGAGCAAGCGCAACAGCTCTTTCTGAAAGTCGAGAAACGCGATGCTGAGCGGATCGCGCGGCCGCGGCAGACGAATGGGCACCTCGGTTTTCACCGCCCCCGGATGCGGCGTCATCACCACGACCCGGTCGGCCAGGTAAACGGCTTCGGCGACATTGTGCGTCACATAGATCACGGTCTTGCACGTTTCCCGCCACACATCGGCGAGAAGCCGCTGCATATCATCGCGCGTGAGTGCGTCGAGTGCCGCGAACGGCTCGTCCATCAACAACACGGCGGGATTGTAAGCCAGCGCGCGGGCGATCGCGACCCGCTGCTGCATGCCGCCGGAGAGGTGGTGCGGATAGGATTTGGCGAAGTTTTCAAGTTTCACCAGGCGCAGTTGCTCGAGCGCGATCTTCTCCCGTTCCGCTTTGGCCATGCCCTTCATTTCCAGACCGAACGCCACGTTGCCGAGCGCGGTGCGCCACGGAAACAACTGGGCGAAATCCTGAAAGACCACGCCGCGGTCCATGCCGTAGCCGCGCACGGGCTGGCCGGCGACGCGAATCTCGCCCGAGGTCGGCGCCAGGAAGCCGGCGATGATGTTGAGCAGCGTCGACTTGCCGCACCCGCTGGGACCGACGATGCAGAGAAATTCCGAGGCCTCCATGGCGAAGCTGACGCCGCGTACGCCGGGCACCGAGCCCGACGGCGTGTCGTAAACGAGCGTAATGTCGCGCGCCTCGATATGGGCCATCGCCGCTTCCTGGACCGCTTCCTCTCAAATAAACTCAGCCCTTGGGGCTGACGCGCGCCCTCGCGGCTCGCGCCGGCTTTGCGCGCGTGTCGCTTGCCGCCAACGAGAAACCGGGGGGAACGCTATGAGGATCATTAGCAGCGTTATTGCGGCCGCGACAATCGCGGCAGCTTTTGTGGTGCCGACGCTGCCGGCCTGGCCGCAGGCCTATCCGAGCCGGCCGATTCATCTGATCGTCAATTTCGCGCCGGGAGGCGCCGGCGACATTCTGGGCCGCATCATCGGCGGTCAGCTTGCGATCGAACTGCACCAATCGGTGGTGGTGGAGAACCATGCCGGCGCCGGCGGCACCATCGGCGCCCGCGATGTCGTCAATGCGGCGCCCGACGGCTACACGCTGACGGTGGCGCAAACGCCCGAGATCGCGATCAATCCGTATTTCATGAAAGATGTCGGCTACGATCCGCGGAAGGACCTGCAGCCGGTCGCGCTGGCTGGCGTCATGCCGCTGGTGCTGGCGGTGCCGGCGAAATCTCCTTATACGAATGTCGCGCAGTGGGTCGCCGCTTTGCGCGCCAGCAAGGCGATGACGTTCGCATCCGCCGGCGTTGGAACGCCCGGCCATCTCGCCGGCGAGATGTTGAGGCTCAAGCTCGACAACAAGCTCGTTCACGTGCCGTACAAGGGCGCCGGTCCGGCGTTGAACGACCTTGCCGCAGGCCAGGTGGATTTTTATTTCCCGGCCTATCCGAGCGCGGTGCCGCTGGCTCAGGGCGGCAAGATCAGGCTGCTGGCGGTCTCCACGGTCAAGCGCTCGACGGTGAGCCCGGACATTCCGACCGTCGCCGAAGCCACCGGCATCTCGAATTTCGATTTTCCGCTGTGGGTCGGCTTCTTCGGGCCGCACGGCATGCCGATGGACGTCACGCAAAAACTGAATGCGGCGATCAACAAGATCATTCTCGAGCCGGCGATCAACGCGCGGCTGAAAGCGATCGGCCCGGAAATATCGGCTTTGTCGATCGATCAATTCGCCTCGTTCGTGCGCACCGATATCGCCAAGTATCGGGAGATCATCAAAGAGGGCAATCTGAAGCCGGAGTAACCGGCGGGCGCGCCGCGCGCCGGCGAGCCGGACAATGCCACTTCCTGAACCGCTTCCTCTCAAATAAACTCAACCTCCGGCTGATCGGGCGTCCTTGCGGTTCGCACCGGCCTTGCGCGTGCGTGCCGCTTGCCGCCATCGAGAAACCGGGGGAACGCCATGCGTATCATGAGTAGCGTTATTGCGGCCGCGACGATCGCGGCAGGACTCGCGGGGGTGACGTCGCCGGCCTGGGGACAGGCCTATCCAAGCCGACCGATCCATCTGATCGTCAACTTCGCGCCCAGAGGCGCCGGCGATATTCTCGGCCGCATCATCGGCGATCAGCTTTCAATCGAGATGCACCAATCGGTGGTCGTAGAGGATCGGCCCGGCGCCGGCGGCACCGTCGGCGCCCGCGATGTCGTCAACGCGCCGCCCGACGGCTACACGCTGACGGTGGCGCAAACGCCCGAGATCGCCATCAATCCGTATCTCCTGAAAAACGTGGGCTACGA
>JASHVN010000467.1 GCA_030044555.1 Xanthobacteraceae bacterium
CCACCTACAAGAGCGGCGCGATCAATGCGATTTACAACAAGTGGTTCCTCGGTCCGATCCCGCCCAAGGGCATCAATCTCAACGTGCCGATGAGCGCGGCCTTCAAGAAGGTGATCGCGAACCCGACCGACACCGGCGACCCGGCTTGGTATAAGGGTAATTAGGGTCAAAACTCATAGAGCACGCACTTTGACCCATGACCACAACAGAAACGATCGACGGCGGAAAGCGACTGGGGCTTATGAACTTTGACCCTAGTGTTCACCAGCGGACGCTGGGCACGTGAACTATCACTGGAACTGGTCGATCTTCTGGGAGCTCTCGCCCGACGGCACCCATACTTATTTCGCGACGCTGATGCTGGGCACCGCCTGGACGCTGATCACCTCGGCGTGCGCGTTTACGATCGCTCTGGTGTTTGGATCGATCGTCGGCGTGCTGCGCACCACGCCCTATTCCTGGGCTATGCGCCTCGGCAGCCTCTACGTCGATGTGTTCCGCAACGTGCCGCTCCTGGTGCAGATGTTCCTCTGGTATTTCGTGCTGCCGGAGCTGCTGCCGCAGGCCCTGGGCGATTGGCTCAAGCAACTGTCCGACGCGTCGTTCTATACGGCCGTGGTCGCGCTCGGGCTCTATATGTCGGCGCGCATCGCCGAGCAGATCCGCGCCGGCATCTTGAGCCTGCCGCGCGGCCAGCGGCTGGCCTCGCTCGCGCTCGGGATGACGCTGCCGCAGGCCTACGCGTATGTGCTGCTGCCGATGACCTATCGGATCCTGTTGCCGCCGCTCACCTCGGAATTGCTCAACACCATCAAAAACAGCGCCGTCGCGCTCACCATCGGCTTGATGGAGCTGACCGCCCGCGCCCGCGCCATGCAGGAGTTTTCCTTCCAGGTGTTCGAGGCCTTTACGGCGGCGACGATCATCTACATCGTCATCAACATGCTAGTGACGTTCGCCATGCGCATGGTCGAAAGGCGGCTCACCATCCCGGGCTATCTCGGTTTCAAGGCGCCGGCCGTGGGGCATTGAGCGATGTTTGCCCATTTCGATTTCGGAGAGATCGTCCGCTCGCTGCCGTATCTGTTCTATACCGGCATGACTTTCACGCTGCTGCTGACGGCGCTGGCCACCTTTATCGGCATCGTTGTCGGCACGCTGCTGGCGCTCATGCGCTTGTCGGGCATTTCGTTCCTGACCGTTCCGGCCGCCGCCTATGTCAACCTGATGCGCTCGGTGCCTTTTGTCCTGATGATTTTCTGGTTCTATTTCCTGGTGCCCTATATCGGCCAGTGGGTGACATTCTCGGCGCAGCCGCTGCAGGTCGGCGCGTTCGCCTCCAGCCTGGTGACGTTCTCGCTGTTCGAGGCCGCCTTCTTCTGTGAGATCATGCGCGCCGGCATCCAGTCGATCCCGCGCGGCCAGGTGGCTGCCGCGCAGGCGCTCGGCATGACCTATCCGATGGTCATGGGCTACGTCGTCCTGCCGCAAGCGTTCCGCAACATGGTGCCGGTGCTGCTGACGCAGACGATCGTGCTGTTTCAGGACACTTCGCTCGTCTATGTGATCTCGGTGACCGACTTCCTCGGCGCTGCCTCCAAGGTGGCCGAGCGCGACGGGCGCCTGGTCGAGATGTACACGTTCGCGGCTTGCGTCTATTTCGTCATCTCGTTTGCGGCCTCACGCGCCGTGCAGGTCCTGCAGCGCCGCACGGCGATAATCCGATGAGCGCGATGATCGACATTGCCGGCCTCTCCAAGTGGTACGGCGCGACGCAAGTGCTCAAGGATTGTAGCGCCGCCATTGCCACGGCCGAGGTGGTCGTGGTCTGCGGTCCTTCCGGCTCCGGCAAGTCGACGCTCCTCAAATGCGTCAACGGGCTCGAGCCGTTTCAGCAAGGCCGCATCAGCGTCGATGGCGTTTCGGTCGGCGATCCCAAGACCAATCTGCCCAGGCTGCGGGCGCGCATCGGCATGGTGTTCCAGCATTTCGAATTGTTTCCCCACCTCTCGGTGCGGCGGAATCTGACACTGCCGCAGATCAAGGTGCTGCGCCGCAGCGCCGACGAGGCCAACGCCAAGGCGTTGCGCTTGCTCGAACGCGTCGGACTCTCGGCCTATGCGGACAAATTTCCCGGCGAGCTGTCCGGCGGCCAGCAGCAACGTGTCGCCATTGCGCGCTCGCTCGCCATGGACCCGATCGCCATGCTGTTCGACGAGCCGACGTCGGCGCTCGATCCGGAGATGATCCAGGAGGTGCTCGACGTCATGGTGGGGCTCGCCAGGGACGGCATGACCATGATCGTGGTGACTCACGAGATGGGATTTGCGCGCAAGGTCGCCCACCGCGTAGTATTCATGGACAAAGGTGAGATCGTCGAAAATGCGCCGACCGCCGACTTTTTCGAAAACCCCGGCAGCGAACGGGCGCGTTTGTTTCTCTCCAAGATTCTGCAGCATTGAAGCGCATCTCGGCGCAAGTCAGTCTGGCGCTCATTAAGGATCAAGTGATGCAAGAGCGGACGATAGCAGGCAAAAATGGCCGCTTGGCAGAGGCAGCGAAGTATTTGCAGGACCACGCGGTCGACGGCCTGATCGCCGCCAGCAATGGGCTCAACAATTTTCTGGAATCGAATGCCGTCTACGTGCTGTCCGGCGTGCGCCCGATCGGCGAGAGCGCCGTCGTGCTCGATCGCGACGGCCGTTCGACGCTGATCGTGACGCC
>JASHVN010000468.1 GCA_030044555.1 Xanthobacteraceae bacterium
AGCACCTTGGGCTTCAATGAACTCTCCCACTCGAAAACTTTCAGCAACTTTTTGACCAAAGATGTGTCCTTGATGTTCCGCATTACCGCGGGCGTACAAGACGATTACCTTAATGAACAGACGACACAATATGCGCCCGGATTGATGTTCGATTTGAATATGCCCGGGGTCGTGGAAGTCGGCGTCACTGCCTATAAAGAATTCACCAACAACTCATTCAACGTCTGCGGACCGCCCGGCTTCGGCACATTGAACGGTCCCGCTGCATCTTTCTCCGGCGGAGCAAATACTTGTGCCGGTGGGGGCTCGTTCAACGGCACCCGCGACTTCGAATGGACCTGGAAGTTGTTCACTTTTATTTCCGAACCACTGACCTTCCTGCCGCCGTCGATGCCGGTCACCTTCATCAACGTCATGAATGTCACCGGCCCGAAGGGCACCGGAATATCGACAGCAAATTGTTTGGCCGTTGGCTGCTTCGGACCGACCGGCGCGTTTAACAACAACGAAACGAAAACCGAGGTGTTCGAAGATGCTCGCCTGTCACTCGATGCCTCGAAAGTCTGGTGGAACAAGCCCGGCATTTTGGACCTGTATGTGGGCTATCGGTACTGGTATAACAAATTCGGCACCAACCACAACGCGGCGCTCTTCTCCTCGCTCGCCCCAGATACTTCGATTGAGAGCACGGCTTACGTGGGAACCACCTATCACTTCAAGTGACCTTCACTTTGAGGGTGGATTGCGCTCAATGCGGTGCCCGGCTCAATGCCGGGCACTGTTATTGTTGCGGCCAAACTGTGCGCATCGCTGGCATTTCTGGATCAAGTTGCGCTAGCTGTGGCGTAAAGATTTCAGAACAGACCAGAGGAGTTCATCCCTTGGAGCTTGTGCTCACTCAATGGGCCGAGTCCATCCTGCGCTGGCTACACGTTGTTGCCGGTATCGCCTGGATCGGCAGTTCGTTTTATTTCATCCACCTCGACCTCAGCCTGAAGCCGCGGCCCGGGTTGCCGGCCGGCGTTAAGGGCGACGAGTGGCAGGTCCACGGCGGCGGCTTCTATCACATGATGAAATACATCGTCGCCCCCGCACAGATGCCGGACAGCCTGACTTGGTTTAAGTGGGAAGCCTACACAACATGGTTGTCGGGATTTGGACTATTGGTCATCGTTTATTATCTCGGCGCGAACTTGTTTCTGATCGACAAATCCGTACTCGATATGACGGCGATCCAAGCGGCGAGCATCGCCTTCGTGAGCCTCGTGGTCTCCTGGTTGGCTTACGAGGGGCTTTGCCGATCGCCGCTTGGCAAGCACGAAGTGGCGCTAGCGTTCGTCGGCTACATCTATCTCGTTGCGCTCACCTACGGCTTCACCCACGTGTTCAGCGGCCGAGGTGCCTTCACGCAGATCGGGGCGCTCATCGGCACGATCATGGTGGCGAACGTGTTCGTCATTATCATTCCCTACCAGAAGAAAACGGTCGAGGCGATGATCGCTGGCAAAGTGCCCGATCCGATCTGGGGGCAGCTCGGCAAGCAGCGCTCCGTACACAACAACTACCTGACGCTGCCGGTCGTCTTTTTGATGCTGAGCAATCACTATCCGCTGTTCTTCGCAACGCGCTACAATTGGATGATCGTGGCGATCGTGCTGGCGATCGGCCCGGTCATCCGCCATTTCTTCAATTCGCGTCACGAAGGCAAAGGCAGCCCGTGGTGGACCTGGGGCGTGGCGGCGGCGGGAATGGCGGCGGTTGCGTGGCTTTCGGCAGCCGGACCGGCCTCGGTCAGAACGACCGCACTGCCGCCGACGCCAAAATTTGCCCAAGTGCAAAACATTATTCTCGGGCGCTGCAGCATGTGCCATGCGGCCGAGCCGGTTTGGGTAGGAGTTCCCACGGCGCCGAAGGGCGTGTTGCTTGACAGTCCTTCGGAAATTCTACGGCATGCGTCGTTGATCGATGCCTACGCGGTGCGCTCGCAGGCTATGCCGCCGGGCAATGTCAGCGAAATGACGGCGAAGGAACGCCTCCTGCTTGCGTCATGGCTGGCAGCTGGCGCGTCAGACAAATGACGGCGTTTGACTGGTCGGCCGCCACAAATGGCCATTTGGCCATTGGCGTTGATTTTGCATGTCGCCCCCCAAGCGGAAGGGGGCGACTTGCTGAGATGAGCGTTGGACCTCAATACCGTCACTGAAATCGTCAGACCTCGGCTGCGGGCCGAATTGCCGGCGTGGAGGGATGGAGACGCCTGGCTTGCGGGCGGCACTTGGTTATTTTCCGAACCGCAACCGGCGGTCGCTAGGCTGGTCGACATCGTCGATCTTGGTTGGCTGGCGCTGGAGATTGGCGATCCCGGCTTGCGGATCGCGGCCACCTGCAAGATCGCCGAACTGGACGGCATGACATTTCCGGCAAACTGGGGGGCGGCACCGCTGTTCAATCAATGCTGCCGCGCTTTTCTTGCCTCATTCAAAGTTTGGAACGCTGCGACGGTCGGTGGCAATCTTTGCATGGCGTTGCCGGCCGGCCCGATGATTTCGTTGACCGCAGCGTTGAAGGGAGTGTGCACGATTTGGGCTCCCGATGGGACCGAGCGGCGGCTTGCCGTCATCGATTTCGTCTTGGGACCGCAGCGCAACGCGCTCAAGCGCGGCGAATTGTTGCGGCACATCGATTTGCCGCTC
>JASHVN010000469.1 GCA_030044555.1 Xanthobacteraceae bacterium
GAAGAAGTTTGCGGCCGGCGCCGCATCGTTATTGGCTCGCACATGGCTTTGCCCCAGGGGCCAACGCATAGCCTAACCTCGGCAATATCAGCAGTTTCCAAGCCGAGTGCGTTCTTCGCTTCCAGCGCAGCTTCGACAAAAGCATGCCCCACTAGCGTTCCGGGCTGCAGTTTGAAGCATCGTTTGGCGCTCCAATAGACGCTTCCAAGATCGCCGACGAGCATATTGCGATCGTAATGCCCGCTGTAATGCGCAGCGAACAAGCCGGCCTCTCCTTCCAGAATTCGTCCGCGGGCAATAACACCAAAGGATGCCATCAATGCAGATTGCACGCCGCCCTGCGCAGAAAAACCCGAATAAATGCCTTTGCCGACGCTTTGCGCACTGTGCACAACAAGCTCCTGCGTTCCCGCGGACTGCATGAGAGCCAGTCCGAGTGCGTCGGTAAGCTGGTCGGGGGCAAGCTCCAGAAGCAGTCCCGCGGCGAGCGCGGCGGCGAAGTAGCCGAAGATCTGGGTCGGCTGAAGTTTTGGAAACTGCCGCAGATCAAGGAAAGGCGCTATCGCGCCGGCAAGACGCGCCTGCAGTTCCGCGCCTGCCGCTATTGCGGCGATCAGGCGCGATCCACTGACCGGACGCGGCCGGGATTCAGCGATTGCAAGCGCCGCCGGAACGACGCAAGCCGCGATGTGCACTTGCGGAAAGTCGATAACGTCGTCGAAATCAAGAGCCCGAGCGAGTGCGCTATTGACGAGCGCCGCTGCGGTCGGCGCCGTCCGGCTGTCCGTGGACCATACCGACGAAACCGGCGCGCCGCCCTGGCTCGCGCCATAAGCAATCAGTTCGCGCACGCCCTCGCCGAGCTTGGCTCCCGCCAGCGCGATTCCAACAGTATCGATTATGGATTGCTTGGATTGAGTGACAATCTCCAAGGGAAGATCATCGAAGCGCAGGCCTAACGCGAAGCGCGTGACGATCTCGGCAGCATCGGTTTCCACCGACGCCGAATTCGCTGTATGCGGCATGGCCCTAGCTAGCTGACAGTTCGTCGCACGAACAACTGATTTTACCCAACCTATGGATCAGAATTCCTGATCTTGGCATAATTTGTGCTTCACCTGAGACTGCGGAATATCAGTCAAGCCAGGGGTCTCGCGATGGCAATCGCCGTGTCAGAATTCTCAGGGAAACTGAACATGCCGCCCCGCGGCGCAGAAGCGGCTCCTACCCAGATCCGGGCGCAATTTCCGACGCCGCGGCTTACCCTTCGTCACATTAATTATTTTATTCACGCAGCGAACCAGCAAAGCGTCGTCCGCGCCGCGGAAACGCTGAATATCTCACCAGCTGCGGTGTCAGGTGCCATCGCTTATCTGGAGAAATTCCTGGCGGCCGACCTCTTCGTCCGGCGGCATGCCCGTGGACTGGTGCTTACGGATTTCGGCCAAAAGTTTCTGGTCGAAGCACGGGCGCTGCTCGCGCAGGCTAATGATTTGGAAAGGCTGAGTCAGGCGCAGCCGGCACCGCAGACCCGACGGCTGAATATCGGTTGCCTCGGCGACATCGCCGCCTACATCCTGCCACCCCTGGTCAGCGACTTCACCCGGCTCGTCCCTGGCACGGAGGTCAGCTGGGTGACGGCCGAACATGGAACGCTGATCGAACGCTTAAACGACGGGACGATCGATCTGGCGATGTTTCTCGACTTCGAGCGGTCGCCTACTTTCGTGACCACCGAACTGCGATCGACGCCTGCGCTCTGTGTGTTGCCGCCCCGTCATCGCTTCGCCAAGCGCCGCGCCGTATCCCTTGCAAGTCTCGCCGACGAGGCGTTCATCCTGCTCGATATTCCCGGCACGCGCGAGTATTTCCTGTCAATCTTTGCCGCAGCGGGCATCGAGCCGCGCATTGTTCATTACGCCCGGTCAGCCGAGATGGTGCGCAGCATGGTCGCGAACGATTTCGGCTATTCGTTATTGAATTTCTGGCCGCCGGGGCACAGCTCGTCGAACAATACGCCGGTCTATCGTCCGCTTGCGGATGGCATCCCGCCATCACAGCTGATCGCGGCACGACCGTTCAAATGTCGCTCGCCGCAATTAATCGACAATTTCCTGCGCCACGCGGTGCCGCTGATCCGCTCCATTCCCTTCGCGGCGGCGGTCGTGGCATGAGCCAACCGGCGGCGCTGTTTGCCCCCGTCATGATGATCGGCAGACAAACACCCCTGCGCCAGAATTCCGGAGCTTGGTTCAAAGGAAACGAAATTGCCCAGGTGACGGACGCTGGCTAGCCTCCCAAGTACAGCAGGAGATTTCAGCCATGCGCAAACTCGGCATGATCGGAGCCGCCGTCCTACTCTCAATGGGCATGTTCCAGGCGAGTTTTGCCCAGGCAGCCGATAAGATCACTTTCGTGTTGGATTGGTTTCCGTCGGGCGAGGTGGCGTTTCCCTATGTCGGCGTGAAGGAAGGTTTCTTTGCGGCCGAAAATCTGGACGTACAAATTGACATCGGCCGCGGCGGCGCCGATGCGGTGACCCGGGTCGCATCTGGCACCGACGATTTCGGCGGCGCAGCGCTCAATCCGCTCATGGTGGCTGCCGCGCAAGGCCCAATCCCAGTCAAGGCGGTGATGTCGGTCTTTACCAAACAGCCCGATGCTATCTTCACGGTCGAAGGTGGTGCGATCACCTCGATCAATGCCCTGGCCGGCAAGACACTCGCGACAGCGACGTTCTCAAGCTCCAATCCGCTCTGGCCGGTGATTGCCCAGGCCAACGGGCTCGATCCGGCGTCAGTGAAACTCCTAAAGGTCGACGATAATGCCCTAGGCCCTATGCTAGCGCTCGGCAAAGTCGATGCCGTGATATCGTGGATCACGTCGGCACCGAATGACTCGCGCCTGCTTAAAGAAGCCAATAAAAAACTCAAAGTGATCCCGTGGTCCGATCATGGCCTCGATGGCTACGGTTGGTCGATCTTAGCATCGGACAAGATCATCCATGACAGCCCCGACAAGGTTGCGCGCTTTGTGCGCGCCTATCTCAAGATCGTGCAATTCTATGCCGCCCACCCGGAAAAGGTCGCTAAAGACTTGAAGGCAATGGTGCCGCAAGCGGATCTGCAATCGAACGCCGACGAAGCCAAAGCGGCAGGCCCCTTGGTCAAGAACGAGATCACCGATCGCGACGGTTTCGGTGCATTCAATCCGCAGCTGCTCAGGGATACGTGGACTTGGGTTGCGAAAGCGCAGAACCTTCCGCTCGACAGGATCGATCCAGAGAAACTGGTCGATCGCTCCTTCGTCAAGAAGTAAGACCGGCGAAGCGCCCCTGCTCCAATCAGCTGATCGTCGCGATAAGAGGCTGCTGAAATCAGAAGGAAATGATCGCACCAGCCGCAGCAATTCGCTTTCTGGGCGTCGGCCACACGTTTCAAGCCGCTGCTCAGCAGCCGATACAGACGCTGAGGGACCTGACATTTGACGTCGCCCGCCACGAATTCGTGGCCGTTGTCGGACCCTCAGGATGCGGAAAATCGACCCTCCTGCGTCTGCTCACAGGACTGATGCGTCCCACCGCAGGCAAGATCGAAGTGTTTGGCCTGGCGGTTTCCAAACCCCGCGACGATGTTGCGATCGTCTTTCAAACACCCACGCTGCTGCCGTGGTTTGACGTTCTCGGCAACGTCACCTTCCCGGTCCGGCATCGCGAGGGCCGAGTCGATGAGGAAGACCGGCAAGACGGACGCAAACTTCTGGCCTTGGTCGGCCTCGCGGGCTTCGAACACCGGCGAATCGACGAATTGTCTGGCGGCATGCAGCAGCGTGTCGCCATCGCCCGGGCGCTGTTGCTCGCACCGGACATCCTGGTGATGGACGAGCCGTTTTCGGCACTCGACGCCCTCACCCGCGACGCGATGAGCTTTGAATTGCTGAAAATATCGGAACGCCAGCCAAAGACCGTGATCTTTATTACGCATTCCATTCCCGAAGCCGTCCTTCTCGCCGACCGCATTGTGGTTATGACCGAGCGGCCCGGCACTATTCGAGACGTGGTCGACGTCGAGCTTGAACGGCCGCGGACCATGTCGACCTTGAATGATCGGCGCTTCAATGAAATTTCGACCTACATTCGCTCGCTGCTGCTGCCGAAGGCGCTGGTTGGCTGAAGGGACCTAAGCCACATCTCAGCCGCGTTGCCGGGCTTGCCCTGCGGAAGATGTGGCTCGATCACAGCCCAAGTTTCATCCGATAGGCATAACAAATCCCTTTCTCTCCCTCCGGGTCGCGTCAAACCAGGGTCTAACGACCATATCTTCATGGCGTTGATCGTCGTCGACATCACCACCTGAGCCACGCTGCCGTGCGTCCGTGATAGTCAGACGGATCGATTTCCGTTTTGTCGCCACGCAAGGATGTCAAAGTGACCATCGGTATCGTTCTTTATCGAATCATGGTGTGGCACCGGCGAGCGCCGGTGCGCGTACAGCGGGAAGCAGATCGGCGAGGTAGGCTTTGGCGAGACAGAGTGTCAGCTGCTCGCCGCGCAAGATGAGGCGCTCCATCCACTCGGCGGGCATGGCGTTGAAATTGGTCGGATAGGCGTGCGCCTCTTCTCGCCGCACCAGATCAGCGGGAGGATTCGGGAGTTGCCGGTCAAGCTGGCCCAGGTAGGGAATAATGAAATCTTTGATCTGACCGAACTGCTTGATGTCATGCAGGCGCTTGATGGCGGCGTTTTGCGCGCGGTCGAATGTCGTGCTGAAGACGCTCAGCATCCGCGCAAAGAGGAACTGCGAGGGCGGATCTTGCCGCAGGCCATAACCGGCCGAACAGCAGATGATGGTGTCGATGGGGATGACGTTGAGGCTAATGTCCGGCGAGCGATCGGGCCAGAGGCAGCCGAGCCCAAGGTTGTCGTAGATGCCCCCGTCGGTCAGAAGCACCCGGCTGGACCTCAGTTCGCCGCCCTTCTCGAACACCATCGTCTCATCGAAAGCAGGCAGGAAAAGCGGATAGGCGGCCGAAGCCGCCACGGCATGAGCCACCGTGACTTGGTTGTGGTGGAGCTTGCCCCAACGCCACGATCCCGATTCCAGCGCACTAAAGCGAAAGGCCGAGCCTGTACGCAATTCGGTGGCGTTGACGATCAGATGCGGTTTTGACGGCAGCGTCCCGAGCGCGGCGCCGTGAAACAGGAGGTTGTCCAGCGTGGCCTGCAGCAAGTGCGTGCGGCTGGCAAACCGATACAGCGGCGATCTGATTTCAACCCGCTCGAACTTCTCGGATATCGACGATGGCACGATGAGGCTTGCCGCCCTCACCAGCAGCTTGAAGATGAAGACGCCGAGCGCGACGAGGCCAATGGTCACGACTGCGGCGATGATTTTGAGGCCAAGGAAGCTAAACAGCCGCTTGACCATCGGCTTGGCCAATCCGCTGGCCAGCAACTGTAGAATCTGAGCCTCGAACGAGGCAAAATCACCGTCGTGGGCCAGATAGCAGGCGCCGATGACGCTCCCTCCCGACACGGTCGAGAGCACGTCGACGTGTTGCAGCAATCCGAGCTGGTTGAGCGCCCGCAGACAGCCAAGGTGGAAGGCGATCGCGCGTGAGCCGCCGCCCGATAATGCCAGCCCGATTTTGCGTTGGGACAGTTCGCTCATTTCAACACGGTCAGCCAAAGCGGGAGGTGGCAGCCTTATCCGGCGAGCCCCGAACCGAACCCCGCAAGCCCGCTGAGGCCGAGGCCGGTAGCAATGCCGCCGGAACTATCGAAACCCGCAAGACCGCTAAGGCCGAGGCCGGAAGAAGTGCCGCTGGAATTCCGGGGCCAGTCCGTGACCGTCACGGGCGTGAGCAACCAGCGGCCGTCGATGGCAACATCGGTTTGCATCGAGCCATCCTTGCGGGTCGTCATCACGTAGCGGCGCTCAAACGGATTGTTGGTGAACGGAATTCCGAGGCAGCGTTGCCGGTACCAATCATCGGTATCCTGACTGTCGTATTGGCGTTGATCGTCCGAGATAATCACGATCTCGGGCCGCACCAGATCAAACAACTCTGTGCAACAGCCACTTTCACGGCCATGGTGGGATGCGACAAGGATTTTTGTGGCAGCAATGTCTCGACGAAGGTTCGGATTTAGCAACAGCCCCTTCCAGCCCGCTGCCTCCAGGTCACCGGTGAAGGCAATCTTGAAGAGGCCGTACTGGACGATGACAACCAGGCTTAGGTTATTGGTCGTGTCGATCAGACCGGGCTGGTAGGGATTCCAGTACCAGCGAATGCTGAGCGGCCCGAAATCGGGCTGTGGAGGTTGCCGGAAAAGCGCGTGTGGCACCGGACGGCCGAGCCAGCTCGCGAAGGCCTTCGCGCCAGCTCCCATGCCGTCCTTTTTAAGCAGCGCAAATTCTCTCGATCCGACTGTCGGGTTGCTCAGTATCCAGGGGACCGTGCAGTGCTCCATGACGGAGCCGAAATCGGTGAGATGGTCCTCATCGAGATTGGTGAGAGCGACCAGGCCAAGTCGCTTGCCAAGATAATGAAGTGACGGCGTCCAAAAGGTCTGCTCGCCCCAGCGGGTTGCCGCAGTCGATCATCATCTGCTGGCCGTTGGGGGAGGTTACCACCGCGCATTGGCCATGCCCGACATCAAAGATTTCAATCCGCATCTGCAGCTCCGTCCTACGCCAACGGACTCAGCCGCAGGTCGAGATTAAGCGCCGGTATACCATAAAGTGCGTACCGAACAAAGGACGAACAGAGGCGGCTGGGTATAGCCCACGCGGCAATAGAACCGGCAAAAGAATCGGCGAAAATAGGCAGCTACGATAGAGTAACCTATTGCCTGTGCTATATATTAACCGGCAAAGGAACCGGCAAAAATGACAGCAATATCAGCCATGGAGCCCCTGCTTCCTGAGGAATCCAAGGTTTTGGAGAACCTCGCGATCGATCTGGTGGCCAAGGCCAGCACCCTGGCGGGCCGGGTCAATCCGGTCCTGGCGGCCAGCATCGGCGACCTAGTCAGGTCGATGAACTGCTACTACTCAAATCTGATCGAGGGCCACCAGACCCTGCCAGTCGACATCGACCGGGCGCTCAAGAACGACTACGCCGCTGAACCCGAGCGCCGCAACCTGCAAAAAGAAGCGCGCGCCCATATCGAGGTGCAGCGGCTGGTCGACCGCGGTGAAGCACCCAGCCCGGTGGTGTCCACCGAGTTTATCTTGTGGGTTCACCGGGAGTTCTGCCAACGGCTACCCGATGAGTTGCTGTGGATCACAAACCCGGGCACCGGCGAACGACTGCGCGTCGTGCCAGGTGAACTGCGCCAGCGCCACGTCAAGGTCGGCCGCCATGTCCCCATCGACCCCGACGATATCCCTGCCTTCCTGAAACGCTTCGCCGAGGCCTACAACAGTCCGATGCTGTCAACGCTGCGCAAGGTGATCGCAGTGGCCGCCTCGCATCACAGGTTGCTGTGGATTCACCCATTCCTCGACGGCAACGGCCGCGTCACTCGATTGTTTTCTCACGCGTGGCTGCGCGAACTGGGTATCGGCTCGGATCTGTGGGCAGTGTCGCGCGGCTTGGCGCGGCAAGTCGATCAATACAAAAAGATGCTGATGGCCGCCGACGAACCACGCCGTGGCGATCTCGACGGTCGTGGCAATCTCACTCAGCAGGGTCTGAACGAATTCTGCGAGTTCTTTTTGAAGACATGCGTCGATCAAGTTACCTTCATGAAGGGCCTACTTGAGCCGGCCGAGCTCCTCCGACGCATTGAAATCTGGTGCGAGGAGGAAGTCCGTGCCCGGCGATTACCGCGCGGCTCCTGGCCTCTCCTCAAGGAAGCGGTTGTCACAGGTGAGTTTCCACGCGGCAAGGCAGGCGAACTCAGCGGTTATGAAACGCGGCAAGCTCGGACAGTGCTGAGCACGCTGACCGATCAAGGCTATCTGACATCGGAAAGCCATCGCAGCTCGGTGCGGCTCGGCTTCCCGGCCAAGATCATCGATCGTTGGTTCCCCCGGCTGTACGTCGCGCCGGTCACATAACACCTGGCAAAACATGCCACACTATTTGCTGATTGGAACCGGCTTTACCCGCAACTGGGGCGGCCCTTTATCGGAGGAAATCACTGGAAGCCTGCTTGGCGAATTGCACGACGACGCCGAGCTAGCAGGAGCTTTACGTAATGGTCCCTTTGAAGACGCCTTTCAAGGATTTGGTCCAGCGATGGGCTCGACCTACTCCATCGCGCGGCAGCGTCGATTCCAAACCGCGGTGCACGCAACAAGCACTGCGACGAACCGCGCCAGCAGGCCGGCCGCAATTGGCGGTGGGCGGGACGAGGCTGACGGTTGACTCAATTTGATCAATTCGAAAGGCTCAGATCGTCGCCTCCCTCCGCCCGTGTTCATCACAAGCCAACGAAAACGACGGTACATTTGACGGTATGCCGTTTATCCACGCTGAGCTAAGCCCCGAATGTAAGCCATTTTTGCCTTCCGGTGTGGCTGATAGTTCCCCAGCCAAACGAGCGTCCGCAAATGTTCGCATCCGTTCAGGCTTGGCCGCAGGCAATTGAAATACAGACGAAAAGCCCTCGACATTAATAATCCGCTGCCGTTCGCAACTGGAGCGATCGGGCACGTAGGAAGCTTGC
>JASHVN010000061.1 GCA_030044555.1 Xanthobacteraceae bacterium
GAAGCCGGGCACATCCTTTTTCACATGCGCGGGTTTTTTGCCGGCGGCCTGATGCAGTTCCATGGTCCACGCCACCGCCTGCGGCGAAGTCCATTGCGTCTCAATCACTTCGACGAGCGGCACCAAAAACGGCGGATTCCACCAATGGGTGCCGAGCGCGCGTTCGCGCTTTTGCAGCCCCTGCATGATCGAGGTGATCGGAATGACAGAGGTGTTGCTGGCGAGGATCGCATCGGGGCGCGCGTGCCGCTCAATCTCGGCGAACAGCTTCTGCTTCAGCGGCAGATTTTCCGATACCGCTTCGACCACGTAATCGGCATGACGTACGGCATCGCCAAGATCGAAGCAGGGCTCGACGCGCTCGACCGCGCTCTCGTCGTCGCCGAGATCGCGCAGATTGGCGGCAATGCGCGATTTCGCCGTATCGAGATTTTGCACCAGCGCGTCGGTGATGGTGACCTCGTGGCCGGCCAGCGCAAACACTTGCGCAATGCCATGGCCCATCAGTCCGGCGCCGATGACGGCGATGCGTGAATTTGCCACTTCAGCCCGCCGTATAGCCGCCGTCGGCGTAGAGGATGTGGCCGGTGTAGAAGTCGGATGCCTTCGAGGCGAGGAAAAGGAGCGGGCCGGCAAGGTCGGACGGCTCACCAAGACGGCCCTTGGGCACGCGGGTGAGAAAGCCCTTGCGCACGGTCGTTGAACGCTCGCTGTCCTCATACATCCAGGCGGTGAGCGGCGAGCGGAACACCGTCGGCCCGATGGCATTGACGGTAATGCCGGTTTCGCCCCACTCGCAGCCCAGCGCCTTGGTGATGCCGTCGATCGCGGATTTCGACGCGCAATAGGCGGTGTAGCCGGCTGGATGACCCAGCAACCCGCGCGCCGACGACATCAGAATGACTTTGCCGCCGCGTCCCTGCGCCAGCATCTGCTTGCCGGCCGCGCGCGCCATCAGCCAGGATTGGTTGACGTTCACGTCCATGACTTCGGCGAAGGTTTCCGGAGCCTGGTCGACGATCTTCTGCACTTTGTTGATGCCGGAGGCGCACACCAAGATGTCGACGCCGCCGAAGCGCTTCACCGCCGCCTCGACGATCTTGTCGCAGTTCGCCGCCGAACTCGGCCGCACGTTCACTGCTTCCACCTTGGCGCCGAGTGTCTCGCAATCGGCCGTAACCTTCTTCAGGGCCTCGGCGCCGCCAGCGGAAAGCACCAGGTTGCAGCCGGCGCCGGCGAGAACCTGCGCGGCGAGCGCGCCGAACGCACCGGTGGCGCCGGTGATGACGGCGGTCTTGCCTTTGACGTCGAACAGAGAGAGCGGATTTTTCAGAAAATCTTCGGACATGGCTGTACTCATTGGTTTCTACCGTCACCCCGAGGTGCGAGCGAAGCGAGCCTCGAAGGGCGACGGCGCGAACGCCTCGGCCGCATCCTTCGAGGCCCGCGCGACACGCGCGGGCTCCTCAGGATGACGGAATAAAAGTCACTTCACCGGCGCCACCGCGACCGCGATGGTGCAGACCTCGTTCGACCGGTTGATGATCTCGCGGCTTTCGTTGGGGCCGATATAGACGCTGTCGCCGGCGCGCGCGACAGTCTCCTTGCCGCCGGCAATCACCGTCAGCTCGCCCGCCAGCACGTAGTAGATCTTCTCCGGGGGCGACGCGTCGGGGCCGGCACCGCCGCCAGGGAGGAAATGCGAGATACCGAACACCAGAGTCTGTGAGCCGCCCATCTCGGCACCGTAAACGCGAAACGATTTGTAGTCGCGGTGGTTGGGCGCTTCGTAGGCCTTCGCCTCGGAAAATTTACGCACAATCATGCGAACGTCTCCCCTTTCTCGATCCGGTACGTTCCTTTGGGATCGATGATCGCCACAAGCCGGATGATACAGCCATCGCCGCGGTCCCAGTTCCAGGGAAAAAACGCGAAGGTGCAGCGCTTTCCGGTGACCTTGTCGATATCGCCGCCGACGTTCTCGATGCCCAAAATGCCGTTGTTGAACAGGATGCGGTGGACCGGCTCCCAGTCCGGGAAATCCTCTTTCCAATCGCGGCCGCCGGACCACTTCTTGTATTCCTCGGCGAGATGCGGGTGCAGCGGTCCGTTGCGCTGCGGACCGATGGCGGTGGCGAGTGGATGATCGTTTGCCTGGGTATCGTGGCCGACGACCTTGACCTGCTTTTCGACGAACCATTCCCCTGCTGAGGGCACGAAACCCGGCGACCGGCAGAAATAGTCCTCGCTGTCCTCGTAGAGCTTGTGCCAGCCGGTATTGACGATCACCACATCGCGCGGGCGGACGATCTTGCCAGCCGCCTTTTCCAGATCGTCATAGGTGATCTGCTCCCATTTCTTCTTCGGGATCGACACGACGATGCCGGAGCCGAAAAAATGCGGCAGCGGCACCTCGTCGATGAAGGGCAGCCCCTGCACCACGTGCGCCGGCGCATCGATATGCGTCGTATTGTGCATCGAGGTGGTGATGCGCTGCGACAGCACACCCGACTTCGCCATGTAATGGATGCGCTCGATCTTGACGTCTTCGAAATAAGGCCAGTTCGGCGACTGATAACCGAAGCGATGGGACAGGTTGTAGAACTCGAGCCCCATCGCGTTGTCGAGGTTCTCCTCCATTGCGACGCCGCGGATCTTCTTGACCACTGAAATCCTCCCTCGCACGCCCACGCGTTGGGGTGCTTGTAGCATTGGGCCATATACCATTGCACCGGATATCGGATATAGACCCGAGCAATGGGGTCTGGGAATTGCCGCGGCAGCGGCAAACTAGGAAGCGATAGAGGAAACGCATGGTGCAAAAGATCGCGCTCGAGGAGCATTTTCTGGCTCCCAGCTATGAGGGCTACTGGCAGCCAACGGTCGGCAATGTCGAGCCCAAGCACGCGGCCAATCTGCTCTCCCGCCTCACCGATTTCGGGGAAATGCGGCTGCAAGCGATGGATCAGGCCGGCATCGCCAAATCCGTGCTCTCGATCGCCGGGCCCGGCGTGCAAAGCGAGCGCGATGCCGCCACAGCCGCCAGGGCCGCCCGCGACGCCAATGACTTTCTGGCGCGCGAAATCCAAAAGCGGCCCGACCGCTATGCGGGCTTCGCCCATTTACCGATGCAGGACGCAAAGGCAGCCGCTGACGAGCTGGAGCGCTGCATTGGCGAATTGAAACTATGCGGCGCCATGATCAACGGCCACACCAACGGCCAGTATCTCGATCATCCCGCGCTCTATCCGTTCTGGGAGCGGGCCGAAGTGCTCGGTGCGCCGGTCTATATTCATCCGACCGATCCGGTGGCGCTTTCGCCCGCACTCGAAGGCGTTCCCGGCCTGCGCCGCGCCACCTGGGAATGGGGGTTCGAGACCGGCTCACATGCCTTGCGGCTGGTTTTCAGCGGGCATTTCGACCGCTTTCCCGGCGCCAAGCTCATGCTCGGCCATCTCGGCGAGACGCTGCCGTTTCTGCTCTGGCGCTTCGACAGCCGCGCCAAGCTCTATGGCATCAAGTTAGCCAAGGCGCCCTCGGACTACATCAGGCAGAACATCGCCGTGACCACGTCCGGTATGTGCTCGGCCGAACCGCTCAATTGCACGCTTGCCGCACTCGGGCCGGATCGGGTGATGTTCGCCGCCGATTATCCGTTCGAGTC
>JASHVN010000470.1 GCA_030044555.1 Xanthobacteraceae bacterium
TCGGTTCGCAGATTTTCGGCTGGGTCGGCGACCGCTACGGCCGCAAGACCTCGCTGATCCTCTGCAACATCCTGTTCGGCATCTTCACTTGGTGGGCCGCCTATTCGACCAATCTCACCGAACTGTTCTGGCTGCGCACCATCGCCGGGCTTGGCATCGGCGGCGTCATTCCCAACGTGGTGGCAATCAACGCCGAATCGGCGCCCCGCAATCTGCGTGCGGCGCTTGCCATCATCGCCGCCGGGATGGTTCCAATCGGCGGCGCGCTCGCGGGATTTGCCGCCGCGGCATTCATTCCGCGCTACGGCTGGCCGATCCTGTTCGAAATCGGCGGTGTTGCGCCGATCATCTTCGCCATCCTGGCGATTTTCGGACTGCCCGAATCGATCAAATACATGACGCTGCACGAGAGCCAGCGCCGCAAGATGGAACGGCTGATCGCGGCCATCCGCCCTGATTACAAGGTGCCGCCCAATGCGCGGTTCGTGATCGAGGACGAGCAGCAATTTCCGAGCTCCAATCCGCGCTATCTGTTCCACAACGGATTGCAGGTGATTACGCCGCTCACCTGGCTGGTCTTCGTTCTCAACCTGATGGGCTACTTCTTCCTGATTTCCTGGACACCGACCTTGCTGGTCGCGGCCGCCAAGGCGTCGCAGACCGTGGCGGCGCTGACCGGCGCGGGGCTGCAGGTCGGCGGCACGATCGGCGCGCTGGCGCTGTGCTGGTGGTTGCAGCGGCAGCGCTTCCTCGCCGTCGCCATCCTGTTCCTGATCGCGGTCCCCATCGTTGCCGCGATCGGCTACGCGGGATTGTCGTCGACTGCGGCGCTGGTCATCGTGGCGTTCCTTGCCGGCTTCGTGGTGCTCGGCATCCAGTCCGGCATCAACGTGGTCGGCGCGATGATCTATCCGACGTCCCTGCGCGCCAACGGCTCGGGCTGGCAGCTCGGGCTCGGCCGCTTCGGCGCCATCATCGGTCCGCTCGCCGGCACGCTGCTGGTCGGCATACCGATCCAGCACATGTACCTGTACGCGGCGATCCCGTTCGCGCTCGGCGCGGTGGTGACTTATGTCATCTACGTGCTCAATAACGCGCGGCTGCATGCGCATCCGGAGCTGGCGAAGGCGCAATAGCGCACGCCGCATTTGACCTTCCACCGTGCGGCGCCCTCGCCTACACTAGCGGCGGGGCGCTGCCGGCAGGACATTTTTCCGAAAAATTTGCGCATCCCGAGTTTGGAATTGTTGTGTGATGGCTTCCGATGCATCGGCCACGCCTGGGGCGAAGGACAGCTCCGCGCCAGTCCCGCAAGCGGTTCTGCAGGCGCTGACCAGCGCCGCCATCTTCCTGATCGTGACCGTAAACCCGGGCAGCACCAGCCGCGGCATCATCCGTGCATTCTGCCCCGATCTATCCGCCTTGCTGCGCGCTGTCGGCTTCCGCGATGTCGCGGGGACGCTTTCCTGCATCATGGGCATCGGCTCGCAAGCGTGGGACCGGCTCTTTGGCGACCCGCGCCCGGCCGAGTTGCATCCGTTCCGCGAAATCAAGGCCGGATCGCGCCATGCCGTCGCGACGCCGGGCGATCTGGTCTTTCATATCCGCGCCAAGCGCATGGATCTCTGCTTCGAGATGGCGACGCAGATCATGGCGCGGATCGGGCCGGCGGTGTCGCTGGTCGATGAAGTTCACGGCTTTCGCTATTTCGACGATCGTGACCTCTTGGGCTTTGTCGACGGAACCGAAAATCCGGGCGGCCAGGAAGCGATGGTTGCGGCGATCATCGGCGCGGAGGACGCAACGTTCGCCGGCGGCAGCTACGTGATCGTGCAAAAATATCTGCACGACATCGCCGCCTGGAACAAGCTGTCCACCGAGGCGCAGGAACGCATTATCGGCCGCGCCAAGCTCTCCGACATCGAGCTCGACGACGCGGTCAAACCGACATCCGCTCACAATGCGCTGACCACGATCGTGGAAGACGGTCAGGAAAAGAAAATCATTCGCGACAACATGCCGTTCGGCCGCGCCGCGGATGGCGAGTTCGGCACCTACTTCATCGGCTATTCGCGCACGCCGCGGACCACCGAGCAGATGCTGGAAAACATGTTTGTCGGCCGTCCGCCCGGCAACTACGATCGCCTGCTGGATTTCAGCCGCGCGGCGAGCGGTTGCTTGTTCTTCGTGCCGTCTGTCACCTTCCTGGACGCGGTCGGCGACGAGGCTCCCGCTCCCGCCGCCGCACCGTCCGACCCGCCGGCCGGCATGCGCGCGCCGGCGAGCGACGGTTCGCCTAGCGACGGTTCGCTTGGTATCGGTTCCCTCAAAGGAGGTCCGTCTCATGAATAACCTTCATCGCGAGCTTGCTCCGATATCTGAAGCGGCGTGGGCTCAGATCGAGGAAGAAGCCACCCGCACACTCAAGCGCTATCTCGCCGGACGCCGCGTCGTTGACGTGAATGGTCCGGGCGGCGCCGCTTTATCGGCCGTCGGCACCGGCCATCTGCGCAATCTCGAAGCATCGGGAGAGGGCATCGTTGCCCGGCAGCGCGACGTCAAGGCGCTCGTCGAACTGCGCGTGCCCTTCGATCTCGATCGCCAGCAGGTCGATGACGTCGAGCGGGGCGCCGACGACTCGGACTGGCAGCCCGCCAAGGACGCGGCGCGGCGCATCGCTTTCGCCGAAGACCAGGCGATCTTCGAAGGTTACGCCGCCGCCAGCATCGAGGGCGTGCGCCAAGGCACCAGCAATCCGGTGACCGCCCTCCCCGCCGATGTGCGCGACTATCCCGACGCCATCGCCCAGGCGCTGAGCCAATTGCGCCTCGTCGGCGTCAATGGTCCCTACTCGGTGCTGTTGAGCGCCGACGCCTATACGGGCCTCAGCGAGACCCGAGACAACGGCTATCCGGTGCTTGAACACGTCAAGCGCCTGGTCGACGGCGAAATCATCTGGGCGCCGGCGATCAAGGGCGCATTCGTGCTCACGACCCGCGGCGGCGATTTCGGCCTTCATATCGGACAGGACTTCTCCATCGGCTATTTGAGCCATACGGACAAGGCCGTGCGACTCTACCTGCAGGAGACATTCACGTTTCTTCTGCTGACGACGGAGGCCGCCGTTGCATTGACGCCGCCGGAGAGCGGCCGCGCAAAGTCCGGCCGGTGAAGCAAAACTCATAAGTCTTAAGTCGCTTCCCGCCGTCGATCGCAACGGTCAGCCTTTTCCGAGGCAATGAGAACGTCAAGGGCGCGCTTTGCGCGCCGCGTGGCGGCGAACGCCCTGGCCGCACGGCCGAGGAACTTCCGCTCCGCACTGGCATTGCCTTTCGAATGGAGGACTCCCTTATGGACGAAAACAGAGCTGAAGGAACGGTGCGCAATATCGGCGGGAAGATGCAGGAGGGACTCGGCCGCGCCGCGGGCGACGCCGCCACCCAGGCCAAAGGGCAGCTCAACCAGGCAGCCGGCGCCGCGCAGGACGTTTACGGCCAGACCAAAGACGCTTCCCGCGATACGGCAGCGTCGGTGAGTCAATGGCTTCGCGACACGATAGAGACCCAGCCCTACACCGCCGCGATTGCGGCACTCGGTATCGGCTGGCTCCTGGGCCGGCTGCACCGGCCGTTCTAAAGCCGTCGCTCCAGCGTGGATTGAGCGTGACCGAGTGCGCGTCGCTGGCATTCAGCGGACGCGAATGAGCGGCGGATACTCACCTGAGCGTTCCTTATCTGGGCATCACTCACCTGAGGACGAATCAGCAGCGTGGTAGAACTCGACATAGAAACGTCCGGGTTCGACAAAAGCGACGTGGTGCAAAACGCCGGGCTCGATGACGATGCGCTCCCCCGCCGCGGCCAGTTGCTCGCCGCTTCGCGGCGGCTCAAGACTGTAGAGGAGCTTTCCCTCCAGAACATGGAGCAAACCCCACGTCCCGGCTTTGGTCGAATGCGCGGTCTTGAATCTGGCCGGAAGAGTTTCCGGGGTGAATTCCATTGACCGGCCATAGGCGACAAGACCGGCTGGAAGATTCTTCGGAATACGCGACATGAGCGACTAATCTGCTCCGCGGCTGGCTTGCCAGCCGTAGCTCGCGGCAGCTAGCACCGCCCGCCTGCTTCCGATTTGAAACAGCTCATTCAAATATTTCTCATCCCATCCCACTATAGGTTTCATCGATTTTATAATCCTTTGTACCTGGCGATTTTTAGTTTACGAGACTTCCACTGCCCTGCAGGCCGCTTCTCTTTTCTGCGCTGCCGTCGTGCCACGCAGCTTGCCTGACGACGTCGCTGATGACGCATCGGCTCGCTCCAATTTCAACGCCCAAAAGCGCTAAGAATAAAAAAGAAACCACAAGTTCTCGAAAGATGGTCAATTGTCTAGTTGCTAACCACTGGACGACTCGAGGGACTGGAGAACCCGAGCGAGGTTCCTATGTCATACCGAACCATCGTTTCTATCGCTGCCGTACTCGTCCTGGGCACCGCAGCGGTTTCCACTGAGGCTTTGGCGTTTAGGGGCGGCGTTCGCGGGGGCGCCGCCTTCCATGGCGGAGCCCTTCATGGCGGGGCCTACCGTGGCGGCGGCGTCGCTTACCGAGGCGGCGCCTATCGGGGCGCCGGCTACTGGCGCGGCGGCCGCTATTACGGAGCTGCCGCGGTCGGCGCTGCTGCTGTCGGTGCGGCAGCCGCAGGCTCGTACTACAACAGTGCACGTTGCGGATATTATCCTTATCCGCCCTGCTAACTGACGACACAACAAAGCACTGGACGCATAGCCATCAAGCGCGGGCCGCGGCGGGGTGACCGCGGCCGCGCGGTTGTTGCTCACCCTCCGCTGCAAATCAATAATGAGGCGGCGCTTTAGTCGCCATCGACGGCGACGACGTTGCCGATGACGGCGCCGCGGGCGAGATTACGAAGGAAAGCCAGGCATTCCAGCCGTCGGGCCTGTCGTTGTTGTCGAACTCTCCGTAGGCCTTCAGATTGAAATAACCCTGCCAGTCCTTTCCCATCGGAAAAATGTAGCCAAGCTGCGGGCCGACGCCGAGCACGCGCGACTCGAAGGGGCACACTATCGGCGCGCACCCGCTGTCCGGAGTGAGCTGATCGTACGCGTAGCCAACGAGGCCGACGAACACCTGCTTGCTCAAATACTGAGAGGCGCCCGGTCAAGATGCCAGTCGATACCGCTCGTATAGTTCGTCTCGGGATTTGTGAAGTTGCCGGTCAGTCCCGTCACCACTGAAAATTCATGTCGGGTCTTCTGATCGAGGTAGGTATAGCCCCCGCCGCCGTCCAGAGCGCCGTGGCCGATGCCGATATTCGCCAGGTTCGAAATGGATTAGCGCGCGTCCGCACGCTCCCTACTTGACCGCGCCTCCGGTGATGCCGCTGATGAATCGGTCGAGAAAAAGATTGTAGGCGATCGCCACCGGGATGCTGGCGATCAACGCCCCGGCCATGATCTCGCCCCAGTAGAAGATGTCACCGCGGACGAGATCGGTCGCCACGCCAAGCGTGATCGGCTTTTGATCAGACGCCGATATGAAAGTCAGCGCGTAGACGAACTCCTGCAGGGTCAGCGTGAAAGTGAAAATCACTACCGTCAGGATGCCGGGCAGCGACAGCGGAATCGCCATCTTGACGAAGGCGCCGAACAGGCTGCAGCCGTCCACGATCGCTGCCTCTTCGATCTCGACCGGCAGCGCCTTGAAGAATCCCATCAGCAGCCAGGTGCAGAACGGGATTGTGAAGGTCGGATAAACGACGACCAAAGACCACATCGAGTTCTGCAAGCCGAGCGTCGTGATTACGCGTGACAATGGCAGGAAAAGGAGCGTCGGCGGCACCAGATAGGTCAGGAAAATGCCGATGCCGAGCGCCTCGCCGTTGCGGCTGGACATCCGCGCCAGGCTGTAGGCGGCGGGCAACGCGGTGACCAGGGTGATCGCGGTGACGCAGACGCCGATGATCAAAGAGTTCAGCAGCCAGGTCGCGAACAGCGTCTTCTCGAACAGATAGCGGAAGTGATCGAGCGTGGGCGGATCGTTGAACCAGAACGGAATGTTGCTGACGTTATAAAGGTCGCTGTTTGTTTTGAACGACGTGATCACCATCCAATAGAACGGAAACGCAGCGATGACCAGGAAAAACGCCACCGCGCCGTAGAATGAGGTCTCTTGCAGGGCTTTTGTGACAGTGGCACGCGGCATGTCAGATCTCCCGTCGCCGGATGAAACGCAACATCGCGACAACGACGATGAGCAACACCGGCAGCATGAATAGCGAAATGGCGGCGCCATGCGACACATCGCCGGAAACGATGCCCGTCTGGAAACCCGCGAAGCCCAGGACCGAAGTCGCGCCCACCGGGCCGCCCATGGTCATGAGAAAGACAATCGACAGGTCCGTAAACGTAAATACGATACCGAACACCAGGCCGACAGCCACGATCGGCAGGATCATCGGCATGATGATCTGGTAGTTGCGCCGCCAGAAACCGGCGCCGTCGACGGTCGCCGCGTCGAGCACATCCTGCGGAATTGCGGTGATGCCGGCGAGGAAGATGACGACCGCGAACGGAAAAAAACGCCACGCATTGACCACGATCACCGACAGCATTGCCAGATGCGGCGTACCGAGCCAGTTCGGAGCATTCGAGCGGGTGACGATGCCAAGCGCGATCAGCGTCCAATTGATGACGCTGTAAAGCGAATCGAACATCCACTGCCAGGCCACCGCCGCCAGCGCGATCGGCACGGCCCACGGCAATATGACGAGCGCCCTGACGAACTTGCGGCCGGGGAACGGCCGCAGCAGCACCAATGCGCCGAATTTGCCGAGGATGAGGCCGAGGATCTGCGATCCGAAGGTGAAGATGAAGGTATTGTAAAGCGTCTGCAGGAATACCGGATCTTCGACGACGTCCTCGAAATTCGACAGGCCGACGAAGCTCCACGAGGGGTCATAGATCGTGTAGGCGCTGAGCGAATAATACACCGCCATCAGGAACGGCACGCCGACCAGCAACAGCACGTAGAGGATCGCCGGAGCGACCATGATCGAGCCGAGCACATTGCGTCGGTCGAAGATGAACTGAAAGCGAGAGTGCGGCTTAGGGACAGACTCAGCAAGTGCGACCATTGGCGAAAATGCCTTCTAGTGGCGGCTTGTCCGCTTGCCGTCATTGTTGAAATAGCGCAGCGCGCTGTCGCGCACGGCAAAGGGGTGCCATTCTCCGGGCCGGATCCATTCGTCGGCGACGTGAGCCGGAGGAAGTTTTGCCGTGATTATCTGTTTCGGATCGAGCCCTTCCAATACGCCGTAGACGATCCGCTCGGAGCCGAGATATTCGGAACGGTCGACGCGGAATTTAAATTCCGTGAACGCTGGCTCCTTGATCATGTCCTTGGGCAGAAAATTCTCCGGCCGAAATCCCAGATAGCCGCCATCGCGCGCGACGATATTCATCGGCGGGGCGCCGACGAAGGTGGCGACGAAGCGGTCGGCGGGCTCGTCGTAAATCTCGGAAGGCGTTCCGACCTGGCGCACCTGACCGCGGTCGATGACCGCGATGCGGTCGCCCATGCCCATGGCTTCGACCTGATCGTGCGTCACGTAGATGGTGGTGACGCCGACCCGCTGCTGGAACTGCTTGATCTCCTGGCGGGCAGAGGTGCGCAATTTGGCGTCGAGATTCGAAAGCGGTTCGTCGAGCAGCAGCGCGGTCGGCTCGCGCACCAGCGCACGCGCAAGCGCAACGCGCTGGCGCTCGCCGCCCGAGAGCTGACGCGGCCGGCGGTCGAGCAGATGGCCGATGCCGAGCAGGCTCGCCGCCCATTCGACCTTCCTGTTGATCTCAGCACCGGGAATTCCCTGCGTCTTCAGCGGAAAAGCGATGTTGTGGCGCACCGTGAAATGCGGATAGAGCCCATAGCTCTGAAACATCATCGCCACGCCGCGGGCGCGCGGCGGAATGTCGTTGACGATGTCACCGCCGATCATAAGGTCGCCGCTGGTCTGTTGCTCGAGCCCGCAGATAATGCGCAGAAACGTAGTCTTGCCGCAGCCCGAGGGCCCGAGCAAAACCATGAATTCACCGTTCGGCACCGTCAGGGAAATTCCATTTACAGCGGCGACCTCGCCGAATCTCTTGACGATGTCCCTGGTCAATACCGCAGCCATTCAACCTCCCAGAATTCAATTTATTGAACGTGTTATTGAACGTGCCCGGCCGACCCCATTCGGCAGTGCATCGTCCGTATCAGCCCGCTCAACCGGCAGAACCGGGCGGCCCGGATCGCGCTACGAGAACACGATCCGGGCGTTGATATCAGGTCCTGCGGGCCCACTTCTTGAAGATGGCTTCGCATCGCTGCGTCGCCAATTTGACTGAATCTTCCGCGCTGGATTGGCCCGTTGCCGCCTTCGCCATCATGTCGTTGATGATGAAAGCGTAGTAGATTTCGTCCGTCGCGGGCGTGGCCGGCCCCGGATAGCCCGGGATGGCGGACCACTTGTCCGAGTCCTGCAGGATCGCGAGCTTGTCTGGCGGCGTCGAGGTCGGATCGTTTGACAGGATCGGCATCGGCTTGGGCACGAGATTGGCGAAGCACGGATTGTTGTATCCCGAGCTCGCCACGAAGGCTTCTCGCCAGTTCCCGACGTAGTATTTGAGGAATTCGATCGCCGCTTCCTTGTTCTTGGCGAATTTCCAGATGCCGTAGAATTCGGAAGCAGCACCCATGAT
>JASHVN010000062.1 GCA_030044555.1 Xanthobacteraceae bacterium
CCGAAGGCGATGGTCACCATGGCGAAGTAGACGCCGCGCAGGCGGATGATCAGCGGCCCGATGATCGCCGCCGCCAGCGTGCCGACCAGGGTGCCCACCAGAAGGCCGAGCCCGGTGCTGGGCACGATGTAGCGGATGATCATGCCGGCGCCGTAAGCGCCCAGCCCGAAATAGGCGGCGTGGCCGAACGACAGCACGCCCGTATAGCCGAGCAGAAAATTGAGCGACAACGCCGCCAGGCCGAGCACGACCACGCGGGTGCCCAGCTCGACATAGCCGCCGACCGCCACCAGCCAGAACGGCATGGCGAGCAGCAGCAGCCAGACGACGATCGTCGGCGCTTGTTTCCTGAGATCGAACTGGTCCACTAGAACCGACCCTCTTCGCCGAGCAGGCCGCGCGGCCGCACCATCAACACCAAAGCCATCATCACATAGATCACCGCCTCAGTGGCCGAGGGCCAGAACACCGTGGTGATGCCCGAGGCGACGCCGATCAGAAGACCGCCGAGCAGCGTGCCCGGCAGACTGCCGAGGCCGCCGACGATAATGGCGACGAAGCTCGGCATGATCAGCGAGCCGCCGATGGTCGGCTGTAGCCCGAGCTGGCCCACGGCCAAGACGCCGGCGAGGCCGGCGAGATAGACGCCGAGCCCGAAATTCAGGCTGCGCAGCATGCGCACGTTGACCCCGAGCACGGACACCGTTTCCAGATCGAGGGTGCCGGCGCGAATGCGGATGCCGATCTTGGTGTGGTTGAGAATGAGGAACATGGCGACGACCGCGATGGCGACGATCAACACCATGAACAGCCGATAGCCGGTGAGGAAGAAATACGCGCTGCTCAGCGGCGAAAGCAGCCAGCCCGGAACCTGATAGGGCAGGCTCTGCGCGCCCCAGATCGTGCGCGTGCCGTCCTCGAAAATAAACGCAAGCCCGAAGGTCAGCAGCAGACCGTAGAGCGGATCGCGGCCATAGAGCCGGCAGATCAGCAGCCGTTCCACGATGACGCCGAGCACGGCAACCAGAAACGGCGCGCAAATGAGCGCGCCCCAGAAGCCCAGATAGGGGATCAGCGTGTAGGCGAAGTAGCCGCCCAAAGCCAGAAATCCGCCGTGCGCGAAATTGATCACGCCGGAAAGGTTGAGGATGAGCGAGAGGCCCAAGGCCATCAATGCGTAGAACGCACCGACGATGAGGCCGTTAAAGGCATCGAATAAAACAAGCTGTGTCATGCGCGGGCCAACATTTATCCCTGCCGCGGATCATGCGCCCTTTCCCCCGGCGCGAGCGCGGTCACCTGTCACGGACATCAATCGCTTATAAACACCTCGGCGATGCCGGAATTCCGGCGCCGCGATGCAGCGGCGCCGGCCGTTCCGTTTGCTCAGGTCGGCCAGGTCATCTTGCAGCCGGTGTCCTCGAGCGGGCCGGCGGCGTCGATGCCTTTGACGATCTCCGTCACCTTGAACAGGTCCTCGGGATCGCCGCCCTTCGGCGCCTGCTGCGCGTTGCCGACATAGAGATCCGGGATCAGCTGATTCTGCGCCGCGCGGTAGAAGGCGCCATCGGGCATCAGCGAGACTTCCGGCGGCAGCTTAAAGCCCTGCATCGCCTTCGCCATCTTGACGGCATCGAGCGACTTCGCCTGCTGGGCGGCGAGCGCGCAGGTCCACAGCGCGGCATAACCGAACCACGTGCGCGCGGTCGGCACGTGGCCACCGCTGTGTTTGCGAATGTCGGCGACGAACTCGGCCACGTGCGGCACGTTCGGCTGATTCCAGTACCACTCGAACACCCAGGTGCCGATCCGCGCTTCCGGCGGCAGGCCGAGCAGCACTTCGAGTTCCTGCTGGGCGCCGGCCAGATGATATTTCTTGTCGAGGCCGAATTGCACCGCCTGCTTGAGCGCATTGACCGCGTCGTCGCCGGCGACCAGGAAAATGATCACGTCGGGGTTCGCCGCCTGCGCCTTGATCAGGTACGAGGAAAAGTCGGTGGTGCCGAGCGGCGTGAGATCGCCGCCGATCTTGGTGCCGCCGAGCTTGGTGCAGGCCTTTTCCAGGCCGGCCTGCAACGTGTGACCGAACGCATAATCGGGCGTGATGTAGTACCACTTTTTGCCCGCGGTCTTGATCAAGGTGCTGGCCACCGCATTGGCTTCCATCTGCGTCGTGTTGCAGACGCGGAACACATCCCAATGGCAGTTGGTGCCGGTGATCGGATCGGTGTGCCCGCCCGGATCGACCATGAAGACGCTTTTCTCATAGGCGACGTTGGCGATCGCGGCGGCGAGCGCCGAATTGATGTTGCCGACGAGGAAGTCGACCTTGTCGCGATCGATGAGCTTGCGCGCTTTTTCGACGGCCGTGCCGGCGTCGCCGCTCGTCGAATCCTCGACCAGCAAGTCGACCTTGCGGCCAAGAATGCCACCCTTGGCGTTTATTTGATCGAGCGCGAGCTTGCAGCCGATCAGCTCGTTCTTGCCGAGCGCGGCGTAGGTGCCGGTAAGCGGATTGTCGAGGCCGATCTTCACCGGCTCATCGGCGAGCGATTTCACCACGAACGGGCTGGCGACTTGCACGGCGCCGAGCGCCAGGCCGGCTTTGAGAATAGCGCGCCGCCGTACCGGCGCGTTGATACCATCATTCGACATCGTGTTCTCCCTCCCTTGAGGCCTTTTAGAGTCGTCTTGTGTCTAGGGTAGACTTTGTGTCTAGAGTCGATTTTGTGTCGTCTTTGTTAAGTGTGGTCCTTGTAAAGAGTCGTCCTTGTTAAAGGCTCAACCATTCCCGCCAAATGGCCTCTCCCCGCTTTGGCGCGCCAAGCGTATCAGCATATTACGAACGATGATGCAAAAGGAAATGCGAAAATTGGAGGCTGCAATTGGAGGCGAAAGTTAATCGGGCGCCGCGCTGATCGCGCCGGTGCGATCAGGCCGCCGGCTGTCGGCGGAAAACAAGCTATTCCACACCGCATTAAGTTGGGCGAGCGCCCCTTCGAGCGGTGAGACAAAGAGCCGCTCCCCTTCCCGCCGGACCAGGCCCAGCCTTTCAAGCTTCAAGAGCGCGGTTGCGACGTTGAACTTGAAATCGACAGCAAAGACGTCGCGCAGCCATATTTCGACGCGCTCGACAAGGTCCCCGACGTCGAGCGGCCCGGGCGCCACCTGAAGAAAATGGTAGGCGAGAACCGCCTCCTTGCACTCCTGCTCTTCGGCCGCGCCGATCAGGTAATCGAAAATACCCGCATTGTTGTTGATGTTCCGATAGTAGATGGTGTCGCTCAGCTCGGTGCGGTAACGCAGCGATTGATGCTGATATCTGATCCATTGCCGGAACACGAAGGTGCCCAACGCAACCAGTCCGCTCAGCGCGGCGAACGCCGTCCGCACGTCCTTGTCGTGCACGGCGACTTTCAGGCCGAGATGAAAGCCGATCACCAAAAACAGCACGCCGACGGTTGCATAAAGATTGAGCAGGATCGGGATGCCGCCGACGATCGCCGGTACGCCGAGCATGAGCTTGTCGAAATCGCTCATCACCACGCGGACATTGGGAAACAGGGCGTTGATCTCGCTCAATGCGATATTGCGAAAGCACTTGAGCAGCACCGAGCCCGGCCTGATCTTGCGACGCTCGAGCGCGCGCAGATCGGCCGGCGAGCTGATTTCGGCGTGCGACTTGATGGCCACGAGAAGGACGACGTCGTCGTAGACCTCGGCCTCGATCTTGCGCCGGCGCAGCCCGAACCATTCGGAGACGGCGAATTGCTCCATGTGGCGGCCGCGGCGGTAGAAGCGGATCTGGCGGAAATGATCGAGCGGCGCTTTCAGCGCGACGCGCCGTAAAGTGCGCTGCCGGTGCGCGTCGGCGATCTCCCGATGCGGTAGCTCGACGAAATTGGCGTTCCGCAGCACCCGATCGAGCGATTGCAGGAGATCGCAATAGGCGCGTTCACTGCACGCGTCGTCGGCGGCCCCACGCCGATCGACCTGCGGATCGAGATAATAATAATCCGCCCGCATCCGCTCGAGCCGCGCCAAATACTCACAATGATTGATCGCGGCAAGCGCGCGGCAAATGGCGCGAAACTTCTCGCGCTCGGCGTCGTTCGCCGCACGGGATTTGACCAGCGCCTCGATGAGATCGCCCTTGAGGATTGGAATGAAGTCGTCGATCCGATCAGCGGCGGTACGATGCGCAACCGTCATGATGGTGCTTGAGCTTGCTGCTGGCGTGGTTTGTCCGACGCCTAGACCTTGATCCAATTCGGTTGAATCGGGTCAAGGCCTAGATTTTTCCTTTGAGCATGATCCCTCGGGTCAAGCCCGAGGGCAGGCTTTTTCGGGATCATGCTCTGGTCATACCGCTCAATTATGGCGATGCGAACATCGTCCGCGCGTCGGCGGTGAAGGCCTTCCGCGAGTCCGGATCGAGATAGAACATGTGGCCGCCGCGGTAGAGCCGCAGCTGCGTTCGCTCCTCGGCCTCGCCCGGCGGCAAATGGTCGAGCACGTAGCGCGTCATCGCGTAGGGCGTGACCATGTCGCTATAGCCGTGGGCGATCATGAGCCGGAATGACGGCGTGAGCTCAAGGAGCACGCGCAAATCTTCGGCGACGCTCGGCTGGCTGTGGCCCGGTCCCCACTTCCATCGGCCGGCAATTTCGTCGTTGAGGAGATTGTAGGTCATGTCGGTCTTGAAGCCGAGTTCATCGCGCGCGTAGGCCACAAAGGCTCCGCCGTACGAGCGCACCAGTCCGTCGAGGATCGGATCGGGCGCGCGCGCCACCGGCGATTCCGGATTGGGATCGTCGACCGCGAACGTCGCATCATAATGGCTGACGATTTTGTGATCGCCGGCATGCAGATCCTTGACATAGGCATCGCCGATAAAGCCGCGCTGCCGCTCCACGACGTCCTGCGGCAGTCCGGTCATGGCGGCGACGCGCGCATAAAATGCCTTGGCGGCGTCGCCTTGGGGCGGCGGCCCTGCGAGCGTGGTCAGATAATCGGTCAGCGCAAAATGTTCCGCCTGCGCCAGTGCCTGTTCGCTGAAGGTGCCTTTGCGCTCCATCTCCGCCGCCGCCAACGACGGCAATTGCAGCGCGGCGCCGAGCGCGAAACGTTCACCGCCGAACTGGAACGCGCCTTCGAGCATCGGCGACAGCATGATAATGCCGCTGACGGAAATGCCCTGATCGTTCTGCAGCGTGCGCGCCACCTTGACGGCGCGGAAGCCGCCATAGCTTTCGCCCAGGATGAATTTCGGCGAACTGACGCGGTTATTTTTGGCGACGTAGAGCGCGATCACCTTGGCCATCGACTCGGCATCGGCGTTGACGTTCCAGAAGGCTTCGGCACCGTCGGGCTTCGCCGCGCGGCTCCAGCCGGTGCCGACCGGATCGATCAGCACCAGATCGGTGAAGGCGAGCCACGTATTCGGATTGTCGACGAGGCTGACCTGCGCGCCGTCGCGGCCGTTGCTGCCGAACTGGGCAAGCCGCGGGCCGACCAGACCGAGATTGAGAAATGCTGACGCCGCGCCGGGCCCGCCGTTGAAGACGAAGGTCACCGGACGGTGGGTGGCGCCGGGCGACTTCGCCACATAGGCCGTATAGAAGATTGCGGCCGAGCGTTCGCCGGATTGATTGAACAGCGAAAACGTTCCCGCCGTCGCCGTGTAGTCGAGCTTGCTGCCGTCACCGAGAGTGACGCTGTGCTCGGTGACCGAGTCGGCGGGCAAGAGCGACAGCACGCCCGGCCCGGCCGGCTCCGGCCGTCCGCCGCCGCCCGGCTGGCCCTGATGTTGGCTTGGCTGTTGGCCTGGCTCTTGGCTTACCCCTTGGCCTCCCTGGTGATGTTCGCCCGGCCGGCCATGGTGCTCCTGCGCCAGCGCGACCGCGCCGATCGCTAGCGAGAGGAAAGTCGCAAAGGCAAACGCGGCAAACCCGCGGCGGCAATCGATCATGATTTAAGTCCCGGAACGTTGTTTCATTCGAGCTCGATGGCGCCCTCGATCTCGACCGCGAGGCCGAGGCCATCGACGGTCAGCATCGCCCTGGCCGGCAGGGTCTCGTTGCCGTTCAATCGGCCGGAACTGACCGCCGACCGCGCCGCCAGCTCGATCTCGCGCTGCGACGTCACGCCGACCTTTTTGAGGAATTTACGCACGCTGACATTAAGGGCCTCTTCGTTCATGATCGCCTCCTGAAAGTGCCGGAAAAATGGCCGTGCACGTCAATTAATCTACTCGGTAATCGGCGACGGCACGACAGGCCGATTTACGTTCGAGCCGGGGCAGACTTTGCGAGCCGGTAGACAATGACGGAAAGATCGGCAAAGTTTCGCCGCCCCGGCCCGCCGATGCAAAAAAGCGGCCGGCGAGAAACGGCGTTGGAGGCGCCAAGGACATGCCTTTTCCCCATGCCTCGAAAGCACTCGCCCGCTTCACCGTGCTCGATCTGACCCGCGTGCGCTCGGGGCCGACATGCGTGCGTGAGCTTGCCGATTGGGGCGCCAACGTCATCAAGATCGAGAGCCCGCCCGGCCTCGAAGAGCCGATGGGCGGACCGCGCGAGGGCGGCGATTTTCAGAACCTGCACCGCAACAAGCGGAGCATGACGCTCAATCTGAAGACGCCCGAGGGGCTCGCCGCCTTCAAGCGCATGGTGAAGAAGGCCGATGTCGTGGTGGAGAACTTTCGTCCCGACGTGAAGAAGCGGCTCAAGATCGATTACAAGACGCTCGCCAAGATCAATCCGTGGCTGATCTACACCAGCATTTCCGGCTTCGGCCAGGACGGGCCCTATGCCAACCGGCCCGGCTTCGATCAGATCGCGCAAGGCATGGGCGGCCTGATGTCGATCACCGGCTTGCCGGGCCAGGGACCGGTGCGCGTCGGCATCCCCATCGCTGATTTGAGCGCCGGTTTGTTCGCCTCGATCGGCATCCTGGTTGCGCTCCTTGAGCGGGAAAAATCCCGCAAGGGCCAGTACATCTCCACCTCGCTGCTGCAGGCGCAGATTTTCATGCTCGATTTTCAGGCGGCGCGTTATCTGGTGCAGAGCGAGGTCGCCAAGCAGGCCGGCAACAATCATCCGACCAGCATTCCGACCGGCGTGTTCAAGACCAAGGATGGTTACGTCAACATCGCGGCCACCGGGCAAAAGATCTGGCAGCGCTTCTGCGAGGCGGCCGACGCGACGGAGCTGTTGCACAAGCCGGAATATCAGGGCGGCACGGCGCGCTCGAAGAACCGCGATGCGCTCAACGCCGAGATCCAGACCTACATGGAACAGCGCACCAGCGCCGATTGGGTCGAACGCCTGAACGCGGCCGGCGTGCCGTGCGGGCCGATCTATGCGATCGACGACATGTTCGCCGACCCGCAGGTGAAGCATCTGAAAATAGCGCAGAGCGTGACCAAGAAGGACAAGAGCAAGATGCAGCTCGTTGCTCAGCCGGTCACGCTGTCGCGCACGCCCTCGCGTTTCGTGGCGCCGCCGCCGGAGATCGGCCAGCACACCGACGCGGTGCTCAAGGAGTTCGGCTTTTCCGCACGCGATATCGCCGCGCTGCATAAGGCGAAGGCGGTCTAGCTATCACGTCGTCATGCCCGGCCCTGTGCCGGGCATCCACGACTTAACATCGGAAAGACGTGGATGTCCGGGCTAAACAACAAGGCCGGCCATGGCTCTACAAGAAATGACGATACAAAAGAAGGAAAAGAGATGACCCAGACCGACAAGATGCTCGCGCGCAAGGAAGGCGGCGTCGGCATCGTGACTTTCAACAATCCGGAACGGCACAATGCGGTGTCGCTGGAGATGTGGGAGGCGACCAAGCGCATCCTCGACGACTTCGCCGCCGATAACGCCATCCGCGTCGTGGTGCTGACCGGCGCCGGCGGCAAGGCGTTCGTCTCCGGCGCCGACATTTCCAA
>JASHVN010000471.1 GCA_030044555.1 Xanthobacteraceae bacterium
AGACCATCGAGCGCATCGATCTCGCGGACGAGATGCCCCTTGCCGAGCCCGCCGATGGAGGGGTTGCAAGACATGGCGCCGACGGTCGCGAAACGATGGGTGATGAGTGCCGTTCGCGCGCCCATGCGTGCGGCCGCGGCCGCGGCTTCGCAGCCGGCATGGCCGCCGCCGACAACAATCACATCAAAGCAGACGTCGATTGACGAACTCACCTATCAACCCTCGGGGCTGCGTCACAAAAGTCCCAGCGCATATAGACCCGATTAAATCCGTTCTCCACCGCGCGGTGTATCTCGACAAAACCGATCCGGCGGTACATCGCCAGGTTCTCTGTCATCGCAACGTTCGTGTAGAGGCAGAGCGCTCGCAGCCCGAAACGCCACGCTTCGCTGACGCCATGTTCGATAAGTCTGCGCCCGAGGCCGCGGCCTTGGGCGGCCGGGTCAACAGCAATGTTATCGATAAAGTACGCGTCTGTTTCCGGCCAAGCGATCATAAAGCCGCAAAGTTTTCCGTCACTCTCGATCACGACGGCGGCATCGCGCGCGATGTAAGCGGCAAAGTCAGCAAACATCGGTGCAGGCGCGTGACCGATCCGTGCCACGTATTTGCGATACGCGGCGCGCGCGATAACGCCGATGGCGTCTGCATCGGCTGGGGTCGCCGCACGTATCGAAATGCAATGTTTCACGTGAAACAACTCTTACCGACCGCGTGCGTTGTTAGCTGTTTCACGTGAAACATCTCTCACTCCCACATCCGTTTATCAGATGTTGAAATGTTTCACGTGAAACAGCTCCCATCCCCACGTTCGTTGTTTGATGTTAACCATGTTTGTTCACCACTTACTTACCGATGCAGAAATCGCGAAAGATCGCGTCGAGAATGTCTTCGACGTCCACGCGGCCAGTAAGCCGGCCGAGCGTCGTTGCGGCCGCGCGCAATTCCTCGGCGATCAGTTCTTCGCGCCCGTTGCTGCCTTCACGACACGCCCGCTTGAGAGCGGCGAGCGTCTTCTCCAGTGCGCGACGATGACGCGCGCGGGTGACCATCACGGATTCGGTCGCAGAGAAGTAGCCCTGTGCGTAAGCGGTCAATGCGGCAATGAACTGATCCACGCCAAAGCCGGTCGTCGCTGACATGGTAAATGAATGGTTGGCCCAGTCCTTTGTGCGCGATTCACTTTTAGGTTTCGAGTTTGCCGGCACCAGATCGACCTTATTTTGCAGCCACCAAACCTCTGCCGCCGACAGCCTGGCCGCCGAATTCTGCGGCACTTCGCCAGCGGCCGACGCCTCAGTGACCCAGAGGACGAGGTCGGCCATTGCCGCCCGCTCGCGCGCCCGCCGCACGCCCTCCTGCTCCACTGGATCATTGCTCTCTCGGATGCCAGCAGTATCGAGCAGCGTGACCGGATAGCCGGCAAGATCGAGATGCACCTCGATCACATCGCGCGTGGTGCCCGGATACGGCGACACGATCGCTGCCTCGCGCTGGGCCAGCCGGTTGAGCAGCGTCGACTTGCCGGCATTGGGCGGGCCCGCGATCGCAACAACAAGACCCTCGCGTAGTCGCTCGCCCCGCCCGCTATCAGCCAGGCATGCTGCAATCTCGTCGTACAATTGCCGCGCAGCATGCAGCGCCGGTTCGACGAGATTCTCCGGGACGTCCGCCTCGTCGGAAAAGTCGATCCGCGCCTCGACCAAGGCCAGCGCCTCGATCAAACGCCGCCGCCACGCGTCGGCACGGTCCCCGATCAATCCTTTCAGCTGGCGAAAGGCCTGCCGCCGCTGCGCCTCGGTCTCCGCCGCGATCAGATCAGCAAGCCCTTCCACTTCGGTGAGATCGAGCTTGCCATTCTCGAAGGCGCGTCGGGTGAATTCGCCCGGCTCCGCCATCCGGCAGTTTTCGATCTTGCTCAGCGCATCGAGAACACCCGCAATGACCGCCTGCCCGCCATGCACCTGCAGCTCGGCAACGTCCTCACCGGTCTCGCTGTGTGGCGCCGGGAACCACAGCACGAGAGCCTCATCGATGACCTCTCCACTCGCCGGATTGCGCACCCGCGCCAGTGCCGCTTTTCGCTGCTCAGGAATACGGCCGGTAAGAGCCTTCAAGGCTGTGCCAGCCTGCGGCCCGGACACGCGCACCACGGCGATCGCCACCGGCGGCCGGCCCGAGGAAAGCGCGAAGATGGTGGCAGCGTCGGGCATTCTCGAATGTCTCGTTGCGGTCGGTTGCGGCCAAAGCGTCAATAAGGTTACATGTAACCGGACCGATCGCCGGCATGAGGCGAACGTATAGGCGTCCGGGTGCACACATGCGCGCGAAGACCTCACTCGGCAAGGCGAAGCCGAAGACCTCCCCGGCATCAAAGCGGACGCGTGCCAAATCTTCGCGTGAAGCCAAGTCTTTGCGTGAAGCCAAGTCTTCGCGTGAAACCAAGTCTTCGCGTGAAAAGGTCCGCGCCTATCGCGAGCGTATGCGCGCCAAGGGACTGCGTCTCATCCAAATGTGGCTGCCGGACACGCGCAACGCGGCATTCGCCGCCGACGCGCGCGATCAATCTCTGCTCGCCAAAAACAGTCCATTTGCTGCCGAAGATCAGGCATGGGTTGATTCAATGTCAGACTGGAAATCCGATTGAAACGCGGCGACATCTGGACGAGACCGGATGACGGCCGGCATGCGGGCAAACCGCGTCCCGTTGTCATCCTTCAAACCGCGCATTTCGAAATGCTGGATACGGTAACGATTTGCGGATTTACCAATGACCCGACCGAGCTGCCACTCTTTCGCATACTTGTTAACCCGTCAAAACTAAACGGCCTGCAATTTCCGTCCCGCATCATGGTAGACAAGATTCTGACCATTCGAAAAACCAAACTCGGTTGCTGCATCGGCCGTCTCGAAGACAGAGACGTCGCGCGGCTCAATCAGGCGATCGCAACTTTCCTCGGCTTGGCGGATTGACCTATATGCCATCATCGCTGCCGTCGTCGGCTTCCCAGCAAAACCGCCTCGCCCACGAGACGAGCCCTTATCTGCTGCAGCACAAAGGCAATCCCGTCGCGTGGTGGGCCTGGGGACCGGAAGCGCTGGCCGAAGCGAAACGCGCCAACAGGCCAATCCTGCTGTCAGTAGGTTACGCGGCCTGTCATTGGTGCCACGTGATGGCGCATGAAAGCTTTGAGGACGATGCGACCGCGCAGGTGATGAACGAGTTGTATGTCAATATCAAAGTGGATCGGGAGGAACGGCCGGACATCGATCAGATTTACATGGCGGCACTGCACCATCTGGGCGAGCACGGCGGCTGGCCGCTGACCATGTTCCTCACGCCTGCCGGCGAGCCGATCTGGGGCGGCACTTATTTTCCCAAAACCTCGCGCTACGGAAAGCCGGCTTTCGTCGACGTGCTGCGCGAGATCGCGCGAATCTTTCGCGACGAACCGGACAAGATCGAGCGCAATCGCACCGCGCTGATGACGCGGCTTGCCGCCGCGGCGCGACCGGAAGGTCGCGTAACGATCGGCGCCGCCGAACTCGACAATGCCGCGCGCCAGCTTGGCGGGCTGATCGATCCGGTCAACGGCGGCACGCGGGGCGCGCCGAAATTTCCGCAAGCGGCCTTGTTCGAGCTGTTATGGCGCGCCGGGCAGCGAACCGGCGAAGCCCGCTACTTCGCCGCCGTCGAGATCACGCTCGACCATATTTGCGAAGGCGGGATTTATGATCATCTCGGCGGCGGCTTCTCGCGCTACTCGGTCGATGAGCGCTGGCTCGTACCGCACTTTGAGAAAATGCTCTACGATAATGCGCAGCTCCTCGAGCTCTTGGCCATCGCCGACAAGCGCAGCGGCAAGGCGCTCTACCGTCAGCGCGCGCATGAGACCGTCGAATGGCTCAAGCGGGAGATGACCACAAGCGGCGGCGCGTTCGCGGCATCGCTCGATGCGGATTCAGAAGGCGAGGAGGGCAAGTTCTACGTTTGGTCATACGACGAGGCCCTGCGTGTGCTCGGAGTCGAGGACGGCGAATTTTTTGCACGCCATTACGACGTGACACCGGCCGGCAATTTCGAAGGCCACAACATCCTCAATCGACTCAATCCGCTGCCGCGCAGCGAGGAGGATGAAGCACGCCTCGCCACTTTGCGGACAAAGCTTCTCGCCGTGCGCGGCACGCGCGTGCGCCCCGGCCTCGATGACAAGGTGCTGGCCGACTGGAACGGGCTGATGATCGCGGCGCTTGCCAATGCGGGTTTGATGTTTGACGAGCCGTCGTGGATCGAGATGGCAGCGCGCGCCTTCGCCTTCATTTCACAGACGATGACCGACGGCGACCGCCTCGGCCATTCCTGGCGGCAAGGCCAGCTCAAACTTCCCGGCATGGCGTCTGACTTCGCGGCCATGATCCGCGCCGCGCTTGCCCTCCACGAGGCAACCGGACACGCGACCTACCTCGACCGGGCGCTCGTCTGGCAAAATGCCCTCGATCGCGATTACGCCAATGCGGCGACCGGCACCTATTATCTCACCGCCGCCGACGCCGAGGGGCTGGTCGTGCGCCCAGCCTCAACAACCGACGAGGCCACGCCAAATCACAATGCCGTCGCCGCAGCCAACCTGATTCGGTTGGCGCTGGTGGCGGGCGATGAGTCCTGGCGAGAAAAAGCCGACCGGCTGATCGCCGCCATTGCACCTGCGGCCGTGGAAAACCTTTACATGCACATGGCGCTGCTCAACGCCATCGATCTGCGGCTTCGCGCCGCCGAGATCGTGGTGACCGGGGAGGGCGGCCGCGCCCAGGCGCTGCTCGCTACGGCGCGGGCATTGCCGCCGCTCGACCGCATCGTGCTCCACGCGCCTTCCGCAGAAAAGCTTGCTCACGGCCATCCGGCGCGCGAAAAGCTCGAAGCGGCGAGCGAACCACGAGCTTTCATCTGCATGGGGCAAACCTGCTCGCTGCCGGTGACCGATGCGGCCGGCCTCATTGGCGCCATGGATGCGATGATGGATGCGATGCGACATACTTGACGCCGTGCTTCATTCGGCGACGATTTGCGGCTAAGGAAACCTTCGGGGCCGGTAAGGGAGAGCAGAAATGCGATGCGGATTGATCTTAGCGGCCGGTCTCATGGCCATGCCTTTGGCGACCCTGTCGGCGGCCGGCGCACACGCCCAAGAATATTGCGGCTTCAACCCGCACCCGGGCTCTATCGTCGAATGCGGCTATTCGAGCCGTGAGGGTTGTGAAAGCGCTATCGGCAAGGGCGCCATGTGTTTCGTCAGCCCTTACATCGCGCTCGATACGCGGCGCGGCACGCCTTCTGTCTCAAGGGCCCACCCTGCTCGCGGCTGATAGCCCTCCAAGCGCAGTCGCCAGGATTAGATTGTAATAGCCGGATCGTCATTGTCCGGTTGCATTTGCCTCATACTGGTCGTTGAGGTCGTAATCGGGGCGCACGATCAAGAAGGACGTGCCGCCATACGCCTCTGTCTAACGCCCCGCCACTAAGCTGAGACGTAGCTCTCCACGAGCTACGTTTTTGGAGGGCGCGGAATGACCCGCAGACCGCATACCCGAAAGTCCAGAACACCGCCGGCGTCCACGATCATTGACAATACCGGCGCCACCAAGGTCGACCGACCGGCGTTTGCCCAGCCGCAACCGACTCCCGACCCGACGCAGTTCGTCGTAAAGCACCCCTCCGACAACCCGGTCTACAAAGAAATCGATAAGCTCAACGCCGAGCACAAGCTCGACGCGATTCCGTTTCCGGCGCCGCGCGACCTTCCCGAGCCGCGGCTGACACTGGCGGCCGTCTTAGGCGTCACCGACACCGCCTTGCAAAAGCAGATCGACGCCAACGGTCAACTCGTCTTTCATTCCACCGGCGACACCGGCAACACCAGCGGTCCAAAAGACCAGAATCTGGTCGCCGACAAAATGGTCAATGACTTTACCGACGAGGAGAAAGACAGGCCACTGTTCTTCTTCCACCTTGGCGACGTCATTTATAGCTTCGGCGAAGAACAATATTATTACGATCAGTTTTATGAGCCGTATCGCGATTACCCGGCGCCGATCATCGCGATCGCCGGCAATCATGATGGCATGGTTCCGCCGGGCACCAAAACCGCCACCCTGGCGGCCTTTCTCGAAAATTTCTGTGCCACCGAGTTCGAAGTGACCCCCGAGGCCGGCGGGCTTTCCCGCACCGCGCAAATCCAGCCCGGCGTCTTCTACACCTTCGAGGCACCGCCACTGCTGCGCATCCTGACCCTTTACAGCAATACGCTGGAAGATCCGGGCGTCATCGCCGACAGCCACATCGGCAACTCACAACTCACTTATCTGAAGACGGCGCTTGCGCGCGTGAGATCCGAGGGATTCAAAGGCGCCCTCATTCTCGCCCATCACCATCCGGCCTACACGGCCGGCAGCAAACATGGATGGAGCGAGCAGATGCTCTCGCAAATCGACAAAATCTGCAACGAGACCGGCGTGTGGCCACACGCCGTATTGTCAGGGCACGCCCATAATTATCAACGGTTCACGCGCCACCACGGACAGACGCAAATTCCCTATCTCATTTGCGGCAACGGCGGCCACGGACTTTCCCGGCTGAGCCGCAAAGGCGCGAGTCCGCTGCGGACGCCGCAGCCGCTGCAGGTTCCAGGCCACGCCGATAAAGTGACGCTCGAGAATTACGACGATCAGGATTTCGGTTATCTGCGCATCGTGGTGACGGCGTCGCAGCTGCGCATCGAGTATCAGCCGGCGAGCGATGGCCCTGACGCCAAGACGCCCGATGACTTTGTCACCGTCGACCTGGCGAGCCGCAAATTGGTGCACTTTAGCGGGTAAATCTTGCCCGTGCGTCCGACCGATCGGGCAATTGTTTAGAGCATGATCCCGAAAAGTGGCAACCGGTTTTCGGATAAGATCATGCTCAAAGGGAAAATTTAGACCTTGATCCGATTCAATCGAATTGGACCAAGGTCTAGGTATTCATCGAGTCGAAGAACTCGGCGTTGTTCTTGGTATTGCGCAGCTTGTCGAGCAGGAAGTCGATAGCATCCATGGTGCCCATCGGATTGAGAATCCGGCGCAGCACGTACATCTTCTTGAGCTGATCGGGCGGAACCAAAAGCTCCTCCTTGCGCGTGCCCGAACGGGTGATGTCCATGGCCGGGAAGGTGCGCTTATCCGCCACTTTGCGGTCGAGGATCAATTCCGAATTGCCGGTGCCCTTGAACTCTTCAAAAATCACTTCGTCCATACGGCTGCCGGTATCGATCAACGCCGTAGCAATAATGGTGAGCGAGCCGCCTTCCTCGATATTGCGCGCGGCACCAAAAAAGCGCTTCGGGCGCTGCAGCGCATTGGCATCGACGCCGCCGGTCAGCACCTTACCGGAGGAGGGAACCACGGTGTTGTAGGCGCGCCCGAGCCGGGTAATCGAATCGAGCAGAATGACGACGTCGCGGCCGTGCTCAACGAGCCGCTTGGCCTTTTCGATCACCATCTCGGCGACCTGCACGTGACGCACCGCCGGCTCATCGAAGGTCGAGGAGACCACCTCGCCCTTCACCGAGCGCTGCATGTCGGTCACTTCCTCGGGCCGCTCGTCGATGAGCAGTACGATCAGATAGCATTCGGGATGATTGTGCGTGATCGAGTGGGCGATGTTCTGCAGAAGAACGGTCTTGCCGGTGCGTGGCGGCGAGACGATCAGGGCACGCTGGCCTTTGCCGACCGGGGCGACGATGTCGATGACGCGTGCCGAGAGATCCTTCTTGGTCGGATCCTCGTATTCCATCTTCAGCCACTCGTCCGGATAGAGCGGCGTCAGGTTGTCGAAGTTGACCTTGTGGCGCGCCTTTTCGGGATCCTCGAAATTGAGCGAGTTGACCTTGAGCAGGGCGAAATAGCGCTCGCCTTCCTTGGGGCTGCGGATATGGCCGTCGATGGTGTCGCCGGTACGCAGCCCAAAGCGGCGGATCTGCGAGGGCGAAACGTAGATGTCGTCGGGCCCCGGCAGATAATTGGCCTCCGGCGAGCGCAGAAAGCCGAAGCCGTCCGGCAGCACCTCGACGACGCCCTCGCCGACGATATCGGTCTCGCGCGCCGACAGCTGCTTGAGGATGCCGAACATCAACTCCTGCTTGCGCATCGTCGAGGCATTTTCGACCTCAAGCTCCTCGGCGAAGGAGACAAGCTCCGCCGGAGTCTTGGTCTTAAGTTCTTGGAGTCGCATTTCCCGCATTGGGGGGTCTTCCTGTGGAGAGA
>JASHVN010000472.1 GCA_030044555.1 Xanthobacteraceae bacterium
TGGATGAAGCGCGTCAAATCCTGGTTCATGGCGGGGCCGTCGGTTTGCTGCAGCGCGCCGAAATTCCTATCGCACCCGCTGGTTAGGGACAAGGAGCGCCAGGGTCAAAACCCATAAAGCACGCACTTTGATCTACGACCACAACAGAAACGATCGGAGAGAGCCGTCGATCGCAATGGCTGGAGGGGCTTCCGAGGCAATGATGATGTCAGGGGCTTGCGCCGCTACGCGGCGCGCAAAGCGCGCCCTTGACATCATCATTGCCTCGGAAAAAGGCTGGCCATTGCGATCGACGGCGGAAAGCGACTGGGGCTAAAGCGACAGGGGCTAAAGCGACTGGGGCTTATGAGTTTTGACCCTGGTGTGGCGGTTCAGAAGGCCGCATCATTATTGCGGCAAGCGAACTTCGGAATTGGGACACCGGTGACGCATGGCTGCGTCGCTGGCGAGAGCGACCCGGATTTGCAATAATCCCAAAGCCAAGGCAAAGGCTGCAAAAGAAGCAAGTTGGGGGAGGCCATGAGCGACGCAAGCGCGAAATCGACCGCTGTTCCGACCGTCAACCAGATCTATAAAGTCGCGCTCGCGAGCATCATCGGCTCGGTGATCGAGCAATACGACTTCCTCGTCACCGGGGTGATCGCGGCGACGGTCTGGCCCGAGATTTTCTTCAAGGAGCCGGGGGTCAAGAGCGCGGCGGCGGCGATCGGCACCTATGGGCTCGGCATCATCATCCGCCCCGTGGGCGCTTTTATTTTCGGCTACATCGCCGACCGGAGCGGCCGCAAGGACGCCATGGTCTATGCCCTGGTGCTGATGGGGCTGAGCACGCTGGCGATCGGATTGACGCCGACCTACGCCAGCATCGGTGCTATCGCTCCGGTGCTGCTGATCATCTTCCGGCTGCTGCAGGGGATCAGCTTCGGGGCGGAGTTCGGCACCGCTTCAACCTGGGTGGTCGAGCAGGCGGCGCGGTCGAAGTATCGCGCCTTCTGGGGCGCGTGGGTCGGCTTTGCGATCCCGATCGGGCTCCTCCTGGGCTTCGGCTCGGTTATTTTGGTGAAATCGCTGATGACGCCGGCGGACTTCACCGCGTGGGGCTGGCGCATCTTCTTTATCATCGGCTTCCTGGTGGCGATCGTGGGCCTGATCATCCGCACGCGCACCATGGACAGTTTCGTGTTCGAGCAGCACAAGGCGCAGATCGCAATCCTGCAAAATCCGGCGCGGCAGGTCTGGCGCGACATGCCGCTGACCATTCTGCGCACTTCGCTGGTCAACGCCATGTTCGGCGGCGCGTTCTTTCTCTACTTCGTGTTCGGCACCAACTACATGAAGCAGGTCGGCTTCACCGGCTCGCAGCCCGAGGCGATCGGACTGATCTCCGCGGGCTTCATGCTCGTGTTCATGATCATCGGTTCGCTGCTGGCAGACTATCTCAATCGCCGCACCATCCTGTTGGTCGCGGCGGTCGTGTTCCTGGTCTTCGCCATTCCGAATTTCTATCTGATCAGCACCGGTAATTTCTGGCTGGCGGTGCTCGCCGACGTTATCGGCTTCGGCTTCGTGTTCGGCTTCGGCTATGGCGCCATCCCGACCTTCTACACCGAGAACTTCCCGACCCGGTACCGGGCGTCGGGGGCGAGTGCTGGTTATCAGATAGCGCAGGTTTATGGCGGCGGCCTGATCCCGATCATCGCGGCAAGGCTCCTTGAAGCCTACGGGATTCACCGGGCCTATACTTATATCGGCGCTCTGGTGATGGTGTATGCGGTGCTCGCCATCATCGCCATTTTGCGCACGCCGGAGACCAAGGGCAAAAGCCTCGAAGGGTGACCGCGTGAATTTTCCGGTCTTGTGGCGGGTCGGCGCACCGGTATAGGAGTGTGTCTTTAAAGCGCGATGATTTGAGCATGAATCATCATCGCGCTTTGGCTCTTTAGTTTGCGCATGATCTTTCGGAAAACCGCTTCACACTTTTCCGGATCATGCTCTAGCCGCGAAGGCCGACATGATGACCAGTCCAGCCGATTACGTCGTCATTCTGTCGCGCCTGCAATTCGCGATCACGACGCTATTCCACATTCTCTGGCCGGTGCTCACGATCGGGCTGTCGCTGTTCCTGGTCGTCACCGAATCGCTGTGGCGGCGTACCGGGGACGTTGCCTGGTATCACCACACGCGTTTCTGGGGACGATTGTTCTTGTTGAATTTCGGCGTCGGCGTGGTCACCGGCCTGCCGCTGGAATTCGAGTTCGGCACCAATTGGGCGGCCTTCTCGCAGACCGCCGGCGGCTTTTTCGGCAACATTCTCGGCTTCGAGGGCGCCATGGCCTTCATGCTCGAGGCCGGCTTTCTCGGCATCATGGTGTTCGGCTGGCAACGGGTGCCCGGGCCGATGCACCTGATCGCGACCGTCATGGTCGCCTTCGGCGCCTCCATGTCGGCGTTCTGGATTCTGGTGGCGAATTCCTGGATGCAGACGCCGGCCGGCGGCCACATGGTCAACGGCCATTTCGTCGTCGACAGCTATGTCGCGGCGATTTTCAATCCCGATATGCCCTGGGGCGTGTCGCACATGTGGGTGGCATGTCTGGAGACCAGCCTGTTCGTGATCGGAGGCATCAGCGCCTGGCACCTGCTGCGCGGGCGTGACGTTGCGTTTTTCCGCAAGTCCCTTCTGCTCGCGCTCGCTCTCGCGGTGATCGTGACGCCGGTGCAGATCTGGCTCGGCGACGGCAGCGGAAAAGAGGTGTTCCGCGATCAGCCGGCCAAGGGCGCCGCCATCGAGGGGGATTGGACCACCAATCCGCCGGGCCAGCCCGCATCCTGGGCTTTGCTCGCCTGGCCCGACCAGGCGCGCCAGCGCAACGACTGGGAAATCGACGTGCCGGATGTGCTGTCCTTCCTCGCCACCGGCACTATCGACGGCAAGGTGATCGGGCTCAGCACGTTTGCGCCGAGCGACCAGCCGCCGCTGCTGCCGCTGATCTTTTATGCGTTTCGCGGCATGGCCGGCATCGGCTTCGCGCTGTTTTTTCTGATGCTGTGGACCGGCGCGGAGGCGTTGAGGGGGCGGCTGCGAACCGAAACCATCACCACGCAGCGGCTCCTGTTGTGGGCCTGGGTCGCCGCGATCCCGCTCGGCTATATCGCGGTCGATCTGGGCTGGACGGTGCGCGAGGTCGGCCGGCAGCCCTGGATCATCTATGGCTTGTTGCGGACCAGCGACGGCGTCTCGCATCTGCCGACGGAGAGCGTCGCCTTTACGACGGCGGGCTTTTTCCTGATCGATTCGCTGTTGCTTGCGATCTTTATTGTCTTTTTCTGGAGAATTGCCCGTGCCGGACCTGATTTCAGCCTGCCGGTGCCGGCACGCGAGCCGCGACAATTGTCACCCGAAGGTCATCGGACGGTCGAAG
>JASHVN010000473.1 GCA_030044555.1 Xanthobacteraceae bacterium
CCGATGTTCTTTGACGACCGTCTGGTCGGCTATATCGGCAATACCGCGCACAAGCCCGATCTCGGCGGCAAGGTGCCGGGCACCAATGCGGGCGACGCCACCGATCTGTTCCAGGAGGGGCTGCTCATTCCGCCGATGCGGATTTTGCGGCGCGGCGAGCTGATTGCCGATCTCGAAACCGTCATCTGCGCCAATACACGCACGCCGGAAGTCACCTGGGGCGACATCAGCTCGCAGATCAATACCAACACCCACGGTCTCACCCGCTTCGCCGAGCTGTTCAAGAAATACGGCGCGGAAAAGGTGCTCGGCTGCTGGCAGGAGTGGATGGAGATTTGCGAGCGCGAGCTGCGCAAGGAGATCGCCAAGGTGCCGGACGGCGTTTACGGCCCGGAGACCGATTACCTCGACGATGATGGCATCGATCTCAACAAGTCCTACCGCATCTCGGCGACGCTCGAGGTGAAAGGCGACGTTCTCCATTTCATCCTCGACAGCGACGGACAGGCGCGCGGACCGATCAATTTGCGGCCCTGCGTGTCGCGCAATTTCATTCAGTGCCTGGTGAAGATGGTGTTCATCCCGCGTTTGCCGGTGAATGACGGGCTGTCGCGGCCGGTGCAGGTGTCCTATCCGCCGGAAGGCTCGCTGCTCAACCCGCGCTACCCGGCGCCGGTCAACATGTATGTGCGGCCGAGCCAGGTCACGACCTCGGTTGCGATCCGCGCGCTGGCGCGCGCCGTTCCCGGCCGCGTGCCGGCGCCCGGCAGCGCCGCCGGCGGCTCGATCTCCAGCGCCGGGCGCCACCCGCAAACCGGCCGCTGGTATTCGCAATACGAGATTTTGAGCGGCGGCACCGGCGCGCGGCCGGACCACGACGGCGTCAGCGCCATGGACGAACTCGTCGTCAACGTGATGAACACGCCGGTGGAGGCCGTAGAGACGGAATTTCCCGTGCGCGTCGAAAGCTACGGACTGGCTCGGGATTCGGGTGGTCCCGGTACGTTCCGGGGCGGGCTCGGCGTGCGCCGGCGCTGGCGGATTCTCGGTGATGAGTCCGTCATCAATCTGCGCACCGATCGTTTCAAATTCGCCTCGCCCGGAATTTTTGGCGCCAAGCCCGCGCATCCCTCGGCAGCATCGCTGCAATCCGACGGCGCATCGGCGCGGCCGCTGACCTCGAAAGTCGCCGGCCTCCGGCTCAAAAAGGGCGATGTGCTGTCGATGGAATTCGCCGGCGGCGGCGGCTGGGGCGATCCGCGCGAACGCGCCCCCGAACGCGTGCGTGACGATGTCGTGCGCGGCTATGTCTCGCGCGAGGCGGCACGCGACGATTACGGCGTCGCCTTCAACGACGACCTCAGCGTCGACGATGGGGCGACCGCGCAGCTGCGCGGCAAAGCCCAAGCCAAGGCGGCCTCATGAAATTGCGGGTTGGAATCGATGTCGGCGGGACATTCACCGATGTCACCGCCTTCGACGAAGATGCGGGCAAGCTCGTCGCCATCCGCAAATATGTTTCCAATCCGGCGCAGCCTGCGGCGGTAATGGAGCAGATCACGGGTGATCTCGCCGCCGACTTCGGTTCGGATTCGGTATCGCTGATCCTGCATGGCTCGACCGCGGCGCTCAACACCATGCTGGAAGGCAAGGGCGTCCGCGTCGGGCTGATCACCACGCGCGGCTTCCGCGATGTCTATGAGATCGGCCGGCAATGGCGCGGCGATGAGGTGTTCAACATCTTCGCACCGCCGCCGAAGATGCTGCTCACGCGCGACTGCATCCACGAAGTGCGCGAGCGGCTCGATCCGTTGGGCAACGTCGTTGAAAAGATCGACGAGACCGAAATGGCGGAAGCGACGCGGCGGCTCGTGGCACAGGGCGTCGAAGCCGTCGCCGTCTGTTTCCTGTTCGCCTACACCAATCCGGCGCACGAACGGGAGGCGGCCAAGATCATCCATGAGCTTGCGCCCGACCTTTACGTATCGCTCTCGCACGAGGTCAATCCGGAATGGCGCGAATACGAGCGCACCGCCTCGAGCGTCGCCAACGCCTATATCGGCCCGCCGGTCTCGCGCTATCTGCGCGAGCTGGAAGAGCTGTCGCAGCGGCGTTTTCCCCGCTCGCGGGCGCTGATGATGAAATCCGACGGCGGCGCCGCCAGCGCCCGCATGCTCTCGCGCACCCCGATCGAGACGGTGATGTCCGGGCCGGTCGCCGGCGTGATCGGCAGCCGCCATCTCGGCGACATCAAGGGAATCGAGAACCTCATCACCTTCGACACCGGCGGCACCTCATCCGACATGGCGGTGCTGCCGGGGACGCCGCTGTTCAAATCCGAATTCGCAGTGGCGCGGCATCCGCTGCGCACCCGCACGGTCGATATCGAAACCATCGGCGCCGGCGGCGGCAGCATCGCCACGGTTGATCTCGGCGTGCTGAAAGTCGGCCCCGAAAGCGCCGGCGCCGATCCGGGGCCAGCCTGCTATTGTCGCGGCGGCACTGCGCCGACGCTGACCGACGCATTGGTGGTGCTCGGCCATCTCAGCCCTACGGCGCTCCTCGAAGGCGCGATGCCGATCTCGCACGGCAAGGCGCTCGAGGCGGTGAGCGCCCGCGTCGCCCAGCCGCTCGGGCTCACGCCCGTTGAGGCGGCCTGGGGCATTCTCACCGTGCTC
>JASHVN010000474.1 GCA_030044555.1 Xanthobacteraceae bacterium
TCGTGTGCGCTACGAATTAAGGGCGAAAGCAAGTATGAAATGATCCTACGAGATCCGGTCTTAATTTCTGCTGTGACGGCCATGCCTGGAGAGAGACTGGCGAGCGTGCCATCAACGGCAATTCGAGACTGATCGAGTAGTATGCGCGCGGCATAGATCGGTTCTTGGCCGTTCGGCTCGCTGCTGGCACTCTCCGCGTCGTCCGCAGCAGCCTTTTCCTTTTGTGGAGAAGCGTCGAGAGGGATTGCGTCGCCGGACACGCTTACAACTTTACCGTGAAGAACACCATAGCGGGTAAAGTTAAATGTGTCGACCTTGATTTGCGCACTTTGCCCAGCGTGAACAAACCCGATGTCGCGGTTCGATATCCGCGCCTCCACTTCGAGCGCCGCTCCAGACGGCACAATGACTGCTAGTTGCTGGGCAGGGGTTACAACACCACCCACCGTGTGAACCGCTAATTGCTGGACGACTCCATCGACGGGAGCGGTCAAGAATTGACGCTTTGTTCTAGCTTCCGCCTTTGCCAGATCGTCGCTTAGGCCGGCGGCCTTGCGCTCTGCGTCAGCGAGTTCGGTGTACATGGTACGATCAAATTCCGCGGCGGTCTGCGCACGAGTTGCCGTGATCGCAGCCACAGCAGCATTCGCCTCGGTGAGGCGGGTTTTCTGAACCGCAGTATCCTTTTGGTTTTCCGTCAGCTGCTGAAGCGTTTCCAAGTAGGTGAGCTTCGATCCGAGCGCCTTATCAGCCAGATATTTCCGAATCTCAAGACGTTGATCGATGATCGGTTCGTCCGCTTCCAGCTTGTCAATTTCAGCGATTGTCGTTTCACGCTCTGCTTCCTTTTCCGCGCGCTTGCGGTCAAGCGCGGCCAGCTTAGCGCGAAATTCGGCGACCTGACTGAGGAGGAACTTTCGCTGCATTGCAACGAGAGCCGGATTTGCATCGGCCGGAGGATGGAAAGCGCTTTCCGGGCTGTCGATGTCGCTCAATGACGCGCGCAGTCTTGCTACGTCAAGTTGTGAAGCAATGAGATCGCTCTTGATGTGACTAGCTTCTGCCGCGGTCATGCTGGGATCGAGTTCGATCAATAGGTCACCGGCCTTAACAGCTTGCCCGTCGTGAATATGGATTGCACGAACAACGCCGATTTCAAGTGGCTGTATCAGCTTGACACGGCCAGTTGGCACGATGCTACCCGGTGCGTAAGCAATAATATCGACGTGGCCTACCGCCGACCAAATCAGTGCGAGAACGAACAGCCCGGCAATAGCAATGCCGATCGCGCGACCAAGGGGAGACGGCGGTGTTTCGACAATTTCGAGCGCCGCCGGGAGAAAAGCAAGTTCGTCCTGTTCCCGACTTGGGCGAGTCAGGGGGAAGAGGACAACGTTCCTCGCTGCAGCAATCGCGGACTTAGCGGACTTCATGGACGCCACTTTGCATTCGATGAAGCTTCGCGTACCGCCCGTCCCTGCGAACCAGCTCGTCGTGGGTGCCATCCTCGACAAGGCGCCCGTGATCGAGCGTCAGAATACGGTTGGCAAAGCGCACGGTCGACAAACGATGGGCAACGATAAAGACGGTTCTTCCGGCGGCGATCCGTGCCATATTTTCCTGGATGATGCGCTCGCTTTCATAATCAAGGGCGCTCGTCGCCTCGTCGAATATCAGAACTCGAGGCTCGCTAATCAGCGCGCGCGCGATCGCAATACGCTGGCGCTGGCCGCCCGAGAGTGTGCTGCCGCGTTCGCCGACAGGAGTGTCATAGCCCTCGGGCAATTCGAGAATGAACTCATGAGCGCCGGCGAGTTTGGCCGCCACCATGATCCGCTCGATCGGGACGCCTGGTTCAGCCAGTGCAATGTTCTCGCGAATTGAACAATTAAACAGCACGTTCTCTTGCAACACGATGCCCAACTGGCGGCGCAACCAAGCCGCGTCGACCGAAGCGATGTCGACGTTATCGACGAGTATGCGTCCGCTTTCCGGGACGTATAACCGCTGAATGAGCTTGGCGAGGGTGCTCTTTCCTGAACCGGATGGGCCTACTATGCCAATGATTTGGCCGGCCGGCGCCCTGAAACTGACGTCGTGCAGCACTTCTGGTCCATCGATACGATATCGAAAGGTGACGTGCTCAAATGCAACTTCGCCTCGGATTGCTGGCAATGCGGTGCGACCACCGCTGTAGGTAGGCTCAGCAGGCGTGTTGAGAATGTCTCCCAGCCGGGCCACGGAAAGGCGAGCCTGGTGAAAGTCCTGCCACATTTGCGCGAGACGGAGCACCGGAGCGCTGACCCTGCTGGCTAGAATATTAAATGCGACCAACTCACCGATGGTAAGCGAACCATCGATGACCAGCTTGGCACCAAAGAAAAGGATACTTGCCGTAACTACCTTGTTGATGAATTGAACGATCTGGCTGGCGTAGTTGCCGAGATTGACGACCCGAAAACTCGACGCCACATAACCGGCAAGTTGCTGCTCCCATCGACGCTGCATCTGTGGTTCGACAGCCATTGCCTTGAGCGTCTCAACTCCCGTAACGCTCTCGACGAGAAAGGCTTGATTTTCGGCGCCGCGCGCAAATTTTTCGTCAAGTCGTTGACGGAACAGCGGCGTCGCCGCAGCAGAAATGCCGATGTAGAATGGGAAGGCTGCCAGCACAACGGCAGTGAGTGTCGGAGAGTAGATAAACATCACGCTCAGAAATACGAACGTGAAAAACAAATCAATGACCAGCGTCAGTGCCGAGCTAGTCAGAAAGTTACGTATATTCTCTAGCTCGCGGACTCGCGCCACGGAATCGCCGACCCGCCGCGCCTGGAAATAGGAGAGCGGCAATGCGAGAAGGTGACGAAATAAGCGCGCGCCCAACTCAACGTCGATGCGGCTAGTCGTGTGGGCAAAAAGGTATGTACGAAGTATTCCAAGGACAGTATCAAAAACCGAAATGCTCAACAGTCCGATGACGAGGACGTCAAGCGTGGTTACGGTGCGGCTCGCAAGGACTTTGTCGATTATCACCTGAAAAAATAGTGGCGTAACCAGCGCAAAGAGCTGGAGAAAAAACGATGCCACCAGGACCTCGCCGAGGATACGGCGGTATTTGTGGATCGCATCCACGAACCAGCTGATGCCGAAGCGCTTGGACAGATCGCCTAGTCCGGCGCGACTGGTCATCAGGATGAGTCGACCGTCCCAAACCGCCTCGAGCTCTTCGCGAGACATGAGGATGGGTCGTGAGGAGAGCGGATCCTGAACCAGAGCTCTGTTTTCGCTCGCTTTCCCGAGCAAGAGAAAGCGATTGTCGCGCAACACCGCGATGCCTGGGAGCGGCGTCTTGCCTAGGCGTTCCCAACTTGACCGAAAAACTCGTGCTTTGAGGCCGAATTCCTTGGCGCAGCGGATCATTTCGGGAACGCCGATTTCGCCGGCAAAGCGATGTCGGATTTGCTCGGAATCGGCACCGATCCCCTGGAATCGCAGCAGTAAAACCAGTGCAGCGAGCCCAGACTCTGCTGCTCCTTCCGGTCTCTTAATCGCTTCCAAGGCCCCTTACCCCCGCTGAAGATCAGTCATTGCAACTGTGGACTGCCCTCTGTCGTTGTTCTCTGCGGAAATATGCCTATTGTCTCATTGCTGTCCGGTAAATGGCCAATTCGCTGGCGGTGGTTTTGGCTGGTCTCTTTGCGCAATCCCAAGAAGTGGGCATCTGCCAAACACGCATCACGAATACCGGCAAATCGAAGCATGATTTCCGTGACGTGCCCTCTGCGCTTCAATCGAAGCGTTCCAGAGCTTGCACGTGCTGGACGCGGTCAGACAAAATCCGCCCTATATGGCGTGCTCTGGAGAACAGCGAGGCTATTAGTCCGGCCGTATCGTTTTCTGCACGAAAGTCCCCCCTATACGCTTCCCGACTCCCCCCACCCCGAAGGAGTGTTTCACGCCGACTGTTATGGTTAACGTTTGTTAAGGCTTTTTTTGGGCGCCAGCAAGGGCTTGCGCGTCATAGGCTTCCTACAAGCCGCTCGTGAATTGACATAGGCTTGCCAGGCTGCGGCCCCAACATCTGCATACCGTTATGGATGATGCGGGTTTGTGAGGGGCAGATGCGTGCTTTCCCAAGCCGCGGATGAAGCCACCGGCCTATCAAAGCTGCTACCTCCCCCGGGGAAGCTGGATGCAATATAGTTACGGAATAGCGCCAGATTGGCCTGCTGGGCGCTGGCGCCACTCGGAGCTGGGGTGTTGGATGGGGCCACCGGTGGGTCATAGACGATGGTGCCGCCGCTGCCGTCGCTGGCGAAGCTGAAATTGTTCAGCACATAGGAGCCGTTGAAATCGAGCTCGACGGTGTCACTGCCGGAGGTGAGCGTCAGCACGCCATTCGAATAGCTGTCGGTCAGCCCGCTGTCGCTCAGCCCCTTGAGATCGATTTGATCCGACCCGGCGAGCGTGCCGTTGCCGGTGAAGCCGTAGATCTCGCCGGTGAAGGTCGACGGATTGGACAACACGAGCTCGCCGGTGGAGGCCGCGAAGGTGACCGCTGCGGAGTCGGCGGCGGCGAGATCGAGCGTCGCCCCGGCCCCAATCGTGGACACGCCGGTTGCTCCGGACAAAGCGCTGCTGATCTGCAGCGTGGTATTGGGCGCCGCATAAAGGCCGACCACGCCGTCGCCGTTGAGGTCCTGGTTGAAAGTGGTCTCCAGCGATTCCAGCGCGTAGCTATTTGCCGCCACGCCTCCGGTGAGATACGAAACATAGTTGCCGCTGCTGTCCACGGCCCAGACGATGTACTGGTCGGTGGACGTATTCTTCCAGGCGACGTCATAGCCGCTTGCCGTCTGCACCGCGCCGATCGGGATCCAGCCGGGGCTCTGGCTGCCGACGGTAACAGGCGCTCCGTCGTATTGCAGGGCCGGACCTGTTCCGCTGGTACTGTTATCAAGAAAATACTCGTTGGCAACTTCGGTCAGGCTGGTCGATCCGTCCGTCTGGATCACGCTCGTGGTTAGACCGATCGTGCCGTCGCCGTTGAGGTCCTGGTTGAAAGTGGTCTCCAGCGATTCCAGCGCGTAGCTATTTGCCGCCACGCCTCCGGTGAGATACGAAACATAGTTGCCGCTGCTGTTCACGGCCCAGACGATGTACTGGTCGGTGGACGTATTCTTCCAGGCGACGTCATAGCCGCTTGCCGTCTGCACCGCGCCGATCGGGGTCCAGCCGGGGCTCTGGCTGCCGACGGTAACAGGCGCTCCGTCGTATTGCAGGGCCGGACCTGTTCCATTGCTGCCATATAGATAAAATTCGTTGCCGACCTCAGTCAGGCTGGTCGATCCATCGACCTGAATTACGCTCGAGCTGAGACCAAACAATCCATCGGCACTAGCGTATTGGTCGAAAATGGGCTGGACCGATTCCAAGGCGGAGCTATTTGCCGCCACGCCTCCGGTGAGATACGAAACATAGTTGCCGCTGCTGTCCACGGCCCAGACGATGTACCGTCCGGTGGACGTATTATCCCAGGCGACGTCATAGCCGCTTGTCGTCTGCACCGCGCCGATCGGGATCCAGCCGGCGCCCTGGCTGCCGACGGTAACAGGTGCTCCGTCGTATTGCAGGGCCGGACCTGTTCCGCTTGTACTATTAAGAAAATACTCGTTGGCAACTTCGGTCAGGCT